>VMTD01000056.1 GCA_013791785.1 Methanobacteriota archaeon | reverse complement strand
TCTGAAATTTCAGCAATCTGGAATAAATCTGAATGAGTTCTTTTCTCTATGAAATTACGAAATTCAGGGTGAAAACTGAAAGGATACCCCACGCTTTAGCGTTGGGGAGCACTCATTTCCGGCGAGCCCGGCATCGGAAAGACCAGGTTGGTCGAGGCCTTCAGGAATTTTGCCGCAACGCAAAATGTTAAAATATTGTCCGGCGCCACAGCCGCAGACACCGCCCAACCATTCCTTATGTTCTCCAAGGCCCTGGAAATGTACCAAAAAATGGGAATGAAGTACTGGGCCGAACGAGCAAGAGAAGCATTCGGCGAATTGTGAATCTGCCGAACCACTGTGCACCTTGTTTTTTGACGCGCTCCAAACAGGGGATGAATTTTCAAAGCTCCTTGCCACACATCATACAATGAGTTTTGCTTTGTACATTAACAGTTCCGCACCTCCGGCATTTCACAGTTTGGGTTTTTTCATACCTGGGTGCATCCTTGGCGTAGCGTATGGCCTTCTTCTTCTGTATATGCTCGATCTCCCTGTATGTCGGTGCCGCTTCATATCTTTTCCTGGACCCGGTGCCCAGTTCGAAGAGTGTTCTTATCTCCCTGAGAAGCTGCATACAGATTATTGCCAGCACCGTCAAAACAAAGTAGATTATTGACTCCATGATGTCAAAATATGCCACTATAAGACCGGCCATAAGACACAGTGCCGAAATGAGGAAGATAATGACCGCGCCGTTCTTTCTGCCCCATTCCCTTACCGCGGCAACGCCCAGGCCCATGGGAAAGCAGAGAATGCCCAGGAATGTCAGAACCATCCCCAGAAGAGACCAGAAGCCCCCCAGAACAGACATCTCGCTGCCGAACGCGCCGCCAGTGTCGGAAAAATCTTGTCCCGTGGTCACGATTCCCAGGCCCAGATATATTGCGAAAATACCGATTATGAAAATAAAAACTGTTAGATTCAGGAGTTCCCGTTTCATGGAGAGTAAATGGATTCTGGCATATAATAATTATTCGACAACAATAGCCACATTCGAGCGTATCGGTGCTCCAGATGCATCGGCAACCGGCTGACACTTCGTCCTCATAAGATAAACCAGAGGCTTGTAATCCACTTCTGTAAAACACTCGAAGTTGCCCATGCCCTTTGAGATAATGAAATCCGTGTTCTCAAAAGCATTTTTCAGTTCATCCGTCATTACCCAGAACGGGAATCCCACCGCGAAACCGCCCGTGGTGATTATCCTGTCGACCTGCCTGTCCAGGCCCAGGTCCAGCGCGTCCTGCATCGTGACGTCGGTGAGAATAGCCTCGCCTTTCACAATCATTGTGATTTTGACTGGGAATTTACGGAGTTGCTCCAGAAGTAACTGGTCGAAGAGAATTTCGCCCATATTATCGGGCATGAAAATTATGTTTTCGGCCTTTTCCAGTATCTCCCGCATCCGGGAGGTGTGGTCCACGGCCAGGCCCTCTTTGAGAAGCTCCCCGAAGTGGCCCACCAGATAACCGGGTTCGTCCAACTTTTTATCGATTCCGTAATCCAGAACGTTTCCGACAATGCTGCACAGGACCGCGGCCCTGAACGGATCGGCGGCAGACTCCACGAATTTCCTGGCCCTGGGCATGAGCTGCGCGGCCTGGGCATTGCTCTTCTCCTTCAGCCTTGCGTACGGGTCGGTGTCCAGCATCTCGTATGCCTTGGCATGGACCTTGGTGGCGCATTCCGAAGATGAAACGCCATCGTAAATGTTATCCGCAAGAACCTTCACGCATTCCGTCATAATCTCCATTTCCCTGGATGAATCAATTTCATTAATCTCCATGAGGATTCTGCGGGTGATGCATGGGACGCACTGGGCTCGCATTTTCATGGGGTTGAGGATGTCAACCGGCTACATAAGGGTTGCCGGTTTCAGCACTTCGAGAACCCACACGCCCGACATACCAGGCATCCCTCGGCGAACTCGATGGGCGCCCCGCACTCCGGGCATTCCGGACGCAACCCGCGATCCAGCTTGCTCATCTCGGAGAATTTCTGGCCCTGCATTTCCAGGTGGGCCTGGAGCGACTTGCCGATGGCGTCCGGACATGAGTAAATCTTCTCCTTGCCCAGCACCCTCTCGGGGCAACGGATGCCCTTGAGCTGCTCGACTATGGCCACCGGATCTATGCCGCACCGGAGAGCGAGTGAAATCAATCGTCCGATTGCTTCAGTCTGGCTTGCGGCACAACCGCCTGCCTTGCCCATCCTGGCGAAAAGCTCGAACAGATTCTTGTTGTCCTCGTTGATTGTGACATAGAGATAACCGCAGCCTGTGGTCATGCGGTGGGTCGCGCCCTGGGTGACCAGCGGCCTTGCCCTGGGTTTCAGTTTCCCGTTCTCGTCGAACTGGTCGCCGAACAGTTTCGTCTGGAGTGCCTGCGGTTCCCCCTTGTCCTTCTTGGAACCGGATTCGAGAACATTGGTGCCGCGGCAGCCGTCCCTGTAAACCGTGATGCCCTTGCAATCCAGCTCGTAAGCCATCAGGTATATTTTGGCGATGTCCTCCTTGGTGGCATTGTTGTTCAGATTGACTGTTTTGGATACGGCATTGTCGGTGTGTTTCTGGAATGCTGCCTGCATCCTGACATGGCCCTCGGGGGATATCTCGTGGGCGGTGCTGAACAGTGCCTTGAGGTCGTTCGGGAATCCCGGTATCACGGAGACCGAGCCGGATGCCACGACGGCTGTTTCCAGTTCATCGGTATAGAGTCCCCTGTCCCTGCAGGCCTTCTCGAAGTGCGGGTTAACATAATGCAATTCGTCATTGTCCATGACCCTTTTCACAAATGCGATGGAGTATATCGGCTCGATGCCGCTGGAGCAGTCCGCAATCATGGAAATTGTTCCGGTCGGTGCGATGGTAGTGACTGTGGCGTTCCTCACGGGTTTGGATTTGGCATATATCGATTTCTTGAAGTTCGGGAACGGCCCTCTCTCCTTTGCCAGTTCCTCCGAGGCCTTTCTGCCCTTGTCCTGGATGAACTTCATGAGCTTGACAGCGAAATCATACGCCACCTGGGATTCGTAAGGAATTCCCATCTGGATGAGCAGGTCGGCCCACCCCATTATTCCGAGACCGATCTTCCTGTTGGACAGGGTCATCTCGGAAATTTCCGGCAGCGGATACCTGTTCATATCAATTACATCGTCAAGGAACCGCACTGCCAGTTTTGTTGCTGCCTCCAGCCGTTTCCAGTCCATCTTTCCGTTCACTATCATATTGGTCAGGTTGATGGAGCCCAGATTGCAGGATTCGAAGGGAAGGAGCGGCTGCTCGCCGCAGTTGTGCACCTTCACGCCGTTGGCATCGAATACATTGACGCCCGGCACCTGCACATCGTAAACGTCTTCGGTCCCCTCGGAAACTATGGACTCCACCCGGGCCACGAAACGTTCCCTGTTCGGGGTTCTTCTGTATGATTTCAATTTTTCATCCAGCTTGCGGGCCTTTTCCGCGTGGGAGAAATCTACGATTTTCTGGAATCTGACGATGTTCTCGCCAGATATTATCAGCTCATGCTGGGACAATGTTGGATAATCCCTGGAACCGCCATTTCCATCCGGAAGGAGAGTTGTACCGGCCTTTCTGCGATTCCTGTGTATCCTGGAAACTATGCCGAGCCTCAGCAGCATCCTCTGGACTGCCTGCAGCCTCAGGAGGTCGGATTGCGACAGCCTCACGCTGACGCCCTTGGATTGCGAACCCTGGACCGAGCCATCGGTGTCGAAGAATCCCCGCAGGAAACCCCTGTAGAAATCGGACGAGCATTTTTCCAGCATCTCGGTGATGGATTTGTCGCCGGGGGTCATGCCAAGCTCCTTGGCCAGTGCCTTGACGCTGCCCAGAACGAACCTGTGCTCGTTTCGACCGGAGACAGACATCCAACCGGAGAAATCGCTTCTGTGTGGGAGGGTGTTTGCGGTCCTCATGGCTTCTTCCATGATGCCCTCGTGTCCCACTTCTTCCCAGACCGAAATGACCGCCTTGTCAGCCTTGAGTGTACCGTCACCAATCAGAAGGCCGAGCAGATACCCCTCCTCCCTGGTGCCCTTTCCGGGCCATGCATCCTTCAGGCGATGGTCGTTGAGAACTATCATCTCGCCGGGCCTCAATTCACCGGCCTTGCACCAGCCTGTTTCCGTGTTATACCGCGTCATGCTCTTGACGCATCTGACCGGGTGGTCCTCTGTCAATCTGAGTTCATACCCTTCCTTCGTGGTGAGCCTGAAAACCCGCTTGGTGGCCGTCCTGAAGAAACCCTGCGAGCCGGTCTGAAAATCATGACCGTCGATTCTGGCAGTGAATTGTGTGTTCAATAAATCCAGGGCTTTGCAAGGACCGTGCCCGGTATGTACCCATGTATCGCCTGCCACACAAGGATTCGTACTCTCCACCTCACCCACCTTCGGCGTTGGATTTCCGTCGTTAATCTTGTCGATGAATATCATGCCTGGGTCGCCGGACTTCCAGGCCATGCTCACAATGTGGTCGAACATTTCTTTTGCGCTGATTTTCCCCTGCGGTTTTCCGGTGCGCGGGTTCACCAGTTCATAGTCCTGGCCCTTTGCCACGGCCCTCATGAACTTGTCTGTGGCAGCAACGGAGATGTTGAAGTTGGTGAGGACGGTCAAATCCTCCTTGCACCCCACGAAATCATTTATATCTGGGTGGTCGACCCTGAGAATGCCCATGTTGGCTCCGCGGCGGGTGCCGCCCTGCTTTATGGCCTCGGTGGCTGCATTGAATACCTTCATGAAGGAAACCGGACCGCTGCTGACACCTTTCGTGGACATGACTGCATCGTTCTTCGGCCTCAGTCTGGAAAATGAAAAGCCGGTCCCGCCGCCGCTCTTGTGTATCATGGCCGCGTTCTTCAGGGCGTCGAATATGCTCTCCATGGAATCCCCGATGGGCAGCACGAAACAAGCGGAAAGCTGCTGAATGTCCTTGCCGGCATTCATTAATGTAGGGGAATTCGGCAAGAAGTCCAGCGAGGTCATGAGTTTGTAAAAATCATCCTCGATGGCCTTGACCTGTTTCTTGTCCTTGCCATACTTTGCTTCCGCCGAGGCGATATTCCTGGCCACCCTGCGGAACATGTCTTCGGGTTTCTCTATCAGATTTCCGTCGTTATCCTTCGAAAGATAGCGGCGTTCCAGTACGGTCAAAGCATTCTCACTGAGCTTCATGGTATCCTCTCCGGGGAAAATAGGCGGGCCGCGAAATACCGGCAATCGAAAGGAAACACATCATGTTCTTCCCCGATATCATTCGAACCGGGCCATCATCGTGCAAATACCAGTGACCGATAGGCATGGTCAAATGGCTAACATCCTCCGATATAGGTTCAGGCAGTCAAATGCAGGCATGAACAGGTGAAACAGTGACCATGAACAGGGTTATGTTCGGGCATCCCAATCCCTTGCAGGGGTGATAGGTGGGAGGGTTAAAAAACTTATGCCCTGTTTTCAAGGCCAGGGGATGCCAGTGCGTGAGATTTACTGCATAAATGCCGAGAACGCTCAGTCCTTCAGGGCTGAGATGAATCGGCATAAGCAGTAAACGAAATAGACCGTTGCATGCCGTGCTCATCCAACCAAAGTAAATCGAAGTCAATGTTGCTTCGATTGATTAGGCATGCAACTTATTGTGTGAACTTCCAGCCC
>VMTD01000107.1 GCA_013791785.1 Methanobacteriota archaeon | reverse complement strand
GAATGAGTTCTTTTCTCTATGAAATTACGAAATTCAGGGTGAAAACTGAAAGGATACCCCACGCTTTAGCGTTGGGGAGCACTCATTAATCGTCATTCAGTGTGAAACGGTTAGGATGCCCCCGGCTTTAGCCGTGGGGAGCCCTCACTTTCTCTCTCTGACCTTCTTGACCATGAGTATGGGTCTGTCCACGGCCTTTGCAATCCTGTCCTGGACCCTGCCGAAGTTCACCGCCATTCTATTCTCTCCCTGGGTGGACCCCATGACCACCAGGTCGTAGTTCTGCGCCTCTTCGATTATGGCCTTCTCTATTGAATTCGTCCTGAACAGTTTGATATCGTTGGGGATGCTGTGGATGTTGCACAGTTCGGAAAGCCGTTTTGCATAATCTTCCTGGCTCTTCATGCGTGCATCGGAAGTGTACGGGCTGAATATTGTGATGTTCGATTCATCCCTCTTGGCAATGAGAACGGCATATCCGGTTGCATGGCTGGCATGCCATTCCGGCGCGGAGACAACCAGTATCCTGTTCACTTTCTCTCCCAGGTCGGCGACTTTCATGACTATAACGTCGCACTTGACCGAATGGATGAGTTTGTCTATAGTGGTGCCCAATATCCTGTTCTCCCCTGTAATGCCCTTCCAGCCCATGACGAGCAGGTCCACGTTGTCCTCGTCTATGGTGTCGAGGATGGCCTCGGATGCAGCATGGGAAATCAGAACAGTTCCCCTGGCCTTTATCAGTTCCTTGTCGCCAATCTTCTTCAGTTTTTCCACCAGCTTGATGTACGGCGATGTTTCCTTATACTTCACATAATCAATCGGCGTACCGAAAGGCAACTCGATAACGGAAACTATGTTCAGGTCCGCATCCTCCACCCTGGCCACCAGTGCCGCGAACTCCACCATTTGCTTCTGACCTTCATGCAAAACCGGCACCAGTATCCTGTAACGCTTGTCTTCCGGCCTTTCCGTGATGATCTCCAGTATCCCCTTCTTGAGAAGTTCTTCCGGCCCCACGGTCTCGATGACCCTCTTGCCGGCGCCGAAGTAGTAAAGGACCAGACCTATGGCAATCCAGCCAAGCGCAATGAACCATGCATCGGAGTATTCCACCCACAGGGCATAGGCCAGTATCATCAGGGCACCGATGGCCACCAGCGGCAGTACGGGAAACAGCGGGATTTTGTAGACCCTTTTTACTTCCGGCCTTTTGTATCTGAGCATGATGGCGGAGAGATTCACCATCATGAACACAGAGAGGAACATTATGGCCGTGGAGGCGGCTATCTTCTCTATTGGTAGGGTCACTGCCATGAAGATTATGATTGCACCGCTGATTATTATGGCCATATGGGGTGTGCTGTTCTTGCTGTGCAGCTTGCCGAATGTCTTCGGCAGAGTTCCGTCGCGACCCATGGCGAATGCCACCCTTGAAGACGCAAACAGCGCCGAATTCACCGCGGCCAGAGCGCCGAATATAACGCCGACGCCGACTATTACCAGGCCGTGGGGCATGGTCAGGGAAGCCACCTGTGCCACCACATCATCTCCCCTGAATGCCGTTCCTATCTGTGTCCAGTCTATTACGCCAACGCAGATGATGGAAACAAGTATGAATAAGATGGTAGAGAAGGTTACACATATCCATGTTGCTTTGGGAATGTTTTTCAGCGGATTTCGGCATTCCTCCCCGCACTGGGCGATTAGATCGAACCCCTCGAACACTATGAAAGTGAGGCCCATTGCCACGAAGAGCGATGAAATGCCGTTCGGTATGGGGTTAGAAACTATCGCGCCGACGTCACCGTCACCGCCTCCGCCATAGAGAAACGCTGCACCGGCAATTATGAACGCGATGATGACTGCCAGCAATATTCCGGTGATGAGCATGCTAGTTATTCCGGTTTCCTTTGTGCCTTTGTAATTGATGTATATGAAAACCACACATGCACTGGCTGCCAGTACTTTCACCAGAAGGTCCCCGTCGAAGCCGGGTGGAATTTTGCCGTAGGCATCCAGTATCCAGATGATGCCCTTTCCGAAGCCGAGAACGTAGAAGCTGGTGACAATGCTGTTGCCGAACCATAGCATCCAGCCGGACAGAAATCCGATTGGTTCCGGCAGCCCTTCCCTCACCCAGCTGTATTCCCCGCCGCTGCTGGTGAAGGCGCTGTTCAGTTCTGCGTAAGATACAGCCGTAAGCATGATAATGCTGAAATTCAGAATCATTACCAGTACCAGTCCCGGTCCGGTAATCTCCAGGCCGTAGCCGATGAGCAAAAAGATGGTGGAACCTAGCGTGGGCCCGAGGCCGATGATGATAACCTGCAGCAACCCGAGGTCCTGCTTCAGCTTGACCTCAACGCCGGAATCGGGCGGGTTCTCCATGCCCTCATGAACATAATTCGGTATTTAGTGATAATGGTCAAGCGTGTGTCATGAATGAAAAGAGTTGCCACGCTCTCGACGGAACGTGTGCTAACAGAATGTCTGGTGTGGCTCTGCCACGACAAAGACGCTTGGTATAATGCTGGCGCGTGGGCGCGCCAGTTCAACGCTATCCATGCCTGGGAGTCCCGCGCGGCCGTCATCAGAATGTCGGCTAGGCTGGGTGCCGTTGTCACCACGGGCTCACACCCGGGGCATGACAGTTGAAGATTGCAAATGGCATCATTTGTTTGGAAGAATATCACTTGATGCCAGAATAGTATAAAACCCCGCCCTCACAGGCGGGGCATGCTGCTGTGAGAATGACGTGCGGGTTTGGATGGCGAGGACAGGTGCATGATTGGCCATCCCCTATGTTCTGGGCGGGTCTTTTGGCTTGCTCTTACAGGCGGGGCACATCATACGCCGCCTCCCGTCGAATCTAACAAAAGATCGCTCTCGGCGGAGGGCTGAGCTACGTTACGAATCGGTTGTGGGTCCTTTGCTGGGTAAACGTTCTCATAAGCGTACGATATGGGGGTTTGGCGGTCATTTTTCTCTTTTTCCGGCACAAATCGGGCACCAATGTCCCCGTCTAGCACTACTTGGTCTTGCTTCCCATTCGTGTCCTTTGCTACATCTCCATTTTAATTTGGTATTGCAATCCACATATTTTTCTGATAAACATTCTCCACCCTTTTCTCTTGCAATTGCCTGCATCTCTTCAATGGTCAACCGGTGGCTGTCAGATGTTCTGATATGTCCACAAGTTGGACACCATGTACCTTTTTTTATATACAATGGTTTGGCCTTCCATGTGTGTCCTTTATTGCACATCCATTTCAGTTTAGTATGAATATCGACATACTCATTTGACAAACATTCTCCACCCTTTTCTCCTGCAATTGCCTGCATCTCTTCAATGGTCAACCGCAGACTGTCAATCAATTTGATATGAGCACAAGTTGGACACCATGTACCTTTTTTTATATACATTGGTTTGGCCTTCCATGTATGTCCTTTATTGCACATCCATTTCAGTTTAGTATGAATATCGACATACTTCTTTGACAAACATTCTCCTCCCTTTTCTCTTGCCCTTTTTTGCATCTCTTCTATAGTCAACTTAAGAGAATTAGCGCTTTTGATATGGGCACAAACAGGACACCATGTACCTTGACTCTTCATATTGTGGGGTGAAGATTTCCAAATATGACCCGCTTTACACTTCCATTGTAATTTTGTATGTGGATTCACATATTTCATTGATAGACATTTACCTTCCCTTGCAGTCGCCATTTCCCTCATCTCTTCGATTGTTACTCGTGTTCTATCTATACGACTGCATTCAGGGCACCAATGACCACGTTTAACACCGCTAGGGATTGCTTTCCATACATGCCCTCTCTTGCATTCCCACTTCAATTTGGTAGTGGTGTCTATATAATATGTTGACAAACATCTGCCGCCCCGCATCTTTGCGAGTTCGCACATCTCTCCTATTGTTAATTTTTTTGGCATAGGCAAGTGACGATATGGCTTCAAGATATAAATGTTACATCATTAAACATGTTCTTGTCCGGATACCGCGACCTTTAGGTCTGCGGAGGAAGGCAAATTCAATTGTGTTGAAAGCGACACACCAGGACAAGAAATAGTTTAATTAAAGTGCTCCCCTCGATATCCTGTTCTATCATCATATACGAATCAACCTGAATGAGTATGGATAATTAAGAATTCATGAAATTCAGGATGAAAGCAATTAGGATACCCCACGCTTTAGCTTGGGGGGCCCTCATTTATATCGTTTGACTCTCAAGCCAGTTCTCCAGCCCATCCTTCATTGCCAGGTATGATTCCACAAGTTTCCTGCCTTTTTTTGTAAGTCGAGTTCCGCCCCCCGATGCGCCCCCGACCTCGGTGGCAATGATTTCCATCCCGCACCTTTCATTCAGTTCGCTGACCATTTCGTGTGCGTGTCTGTATGAGATATTTAGGTTTCGAGCCGCAGCGGAAAGTGAGCCAGTCTCATATATTTCCATGAGCAAATCCGCTTTTCCTTCGCCTATGATGGGTTTACCATCCATTTCCAACCACAACTTGAATTTAGGCTTTAATTTCATTCAATCACCCCAAAATTTGAACTGCGTCCCCGATATTCACAGTTCCGGGTATGATGACCTTCGCGAATATCCCTTCCTTTGGCATGACACAATCCCCGACTTTTTCCCTGATGCTGCAGCCATGATGGCATTCCTTGCCTATCTGCGAAACTTCCAAGATGGTTTTCCCCGCCGAAATTCTGGTGCCTACTTTGACAGTCTCCCAGTCAATTCCCCTGGTGGTGATGTTCTCAGCGAAATCCCCTGGCGCAATTGTGGCCAATTTCACCTTGAATATTTCAATTGACTCAATTCCGAGAAGACTTATCTGTCTGTGCCAGTCCCCGCTGTGGGCATCCCCGGCCAGGCCACTTTCAGTTATCATCACTGACCTGACAGGCATCTTCTTCTCACCTTTCTTGGCGCTCAGATTTATAGAAACAATTATTCCTTTTTTCATTGTTAATCGGTATTACATGCGGTCTATTTAATCTATGCTGGTTAACATTAAATACCGTTATGCAATTCCGAGCATAACGGTGGCATTCAACATGAGAAAAAATCAAATTATTGCGATTGCTATAGCGGCTATAGTGGTATTGGCAGCTTTCAGCACATGGTACTCGATTGCCAACAAGGACAAACCTGTGAGCGTCATCCTAGCCACGACAACAAGCACCCAGGACTCAGGACTGCTGGATTACATTCTGCCGGATTTTAATGCGAAGTATGGTGCAGATGTCGAGGTAATTGCTGTAGGTACCGGGCAAGCGCTGGAACTTGGAAGGAATGGGGATGCCGATGTGCTGTTCGTGCACTCTCCGGCAAAGGAAATTGACTTTGTAGATCAGGGATACGGTTTATACAGATGGACTGTAATGTACAATCAGTTTGTCATCGTTGGACCGGCCTCTGACCCTGCCTGCATTAACGGCATGGCGTTAGCAAAAGACGCATTGGAGATGATTTATAACACGAATTCAACTTTCTGCTCAAGGGGAGACCAGTCTGGAACCCATACTGCAGAACAGAAGTTATGGACATCAGCCGGTTACAATTACACCGGCATATCCGCGCAATCCAACTCAAGCTGGTATCTGTCTCTGGGCCAGGGGATGGGCGATACGCTCAGAACAGCATCCGAGAAACAAGCGTACACATTAGTAGATGAGGCCACATGGTTCAACCTCGAATCACAGCTTGAGCTGGAAATATTGGTCAAAGGGGACAACCTCCTCTTCAATCAATACGGTGTAATACCGGTCAATGGCACGATGCATCCGGCAATCAATCAGGACATGGCAATCAATTTAGCGAGCTGGGTAACGTCGCCTGAAATTCAGGCCATGATAAATAATTACACGATTAACGGAAAACAGGTTTTCACACCCAACACTGATAGGGGGCCATGATATGGAAAGCGATCTGCTCAATGTAACATTGCTCTCGATACTTGTCTCCGGGACTGCCACGCTGTTAGCTTCTTCAATAGCCATTCCGCTTGGCTGCTACCTGGGCATGAGGAAGTTCAAGGGGAAGGAGTTGGTCCGCACTGTTACTTACACACTTTACGGTTTCCCTCCCGTGGTTGCCGGCCTGGTTCTTTACATCCTGCTGTCGAACAGCGGCCCGCTCGGCAGCCTCCAGCTTCTTTTCACACCCATCGCCATGATACTGGCGCAGACTCTGCTTGTAGTGCCCATTGTAATTGGCCTGACAATGTCAGCCGTATCTACCACCTCGAAAGATTATACGGAAACAGCAATCATTCTCGGGGCGGACAGTTGGCGCACGGCCAGGACAGTAATACATGAGGCAAGGATTGGCATAATCTCCGCAGTAATGGTGGGTTTCGGGAGAGCTCTCGCGGAAGTCGGCGCTGTCATGCTTGTCGGCGGTAATATCCAGTGGCACACGCGAGTCCTCACGACCGCCATAGTCCTTGAGACGAGGGAGGGTAATTTTGAATACGGTCTCGCCCTGGGGGCTATCCTCCTCACGATCGGCATGGTATTCTTCTATCTCATGAAGCGCTATCAGGACAAGGGGATGCTTACATGAGCGCAATAAAGGCCAGGGGCATTTCCAAATCATTTGGAAACAGGTGCGTGCTGAAAGCCATCGATCTCGAAGTTGAAGAGGGCGACCTGTTTGCGATAATAGGGCCCAGCGGCGCCGGGAAAACAACGCTGCTGCGCATCCTTTGCAGCCTTCAGCCGCCTGACTCTGGCACGGTAACTATCTTGGGCAAGCAAATGAGCTACAGGGAAGCGGAAGACCTGCCGCTTCGCCGCAGGATGTCCTTCATCTCGCAGAAGCCAATCGCATTCAGGGAAACAGTGAGAGAGAACGTGGCCTATCCACTGAGGGTCAGGGGCATTGAAAACGGGAATGAAATGGTCTATCATGCGCTCCAGCATGTGGGATTGCTTGACTTGGCAGATAACTTGGGCGTAACACTTTCCGGCGGTGAGTTACAAAGGATGGCATTTGCGCGCGCCACTGTTTACAATCCCGAAGTTCTGATACTTGATGAATTTACAGCTCACCTGGACCCCTACAACATAAAGATGCTCGAGGATGCGGTTGTTTCTTATCGGAAGGAGAAGGGCGCAACCGTCCTCACGGTGACACATAACCTGTTTCAGGCGAAGAGGATTGCCAGTACTACTGCGTTCATGCTCGACGGTGTAATAGTTGAACAAAATGAGACCGCCAGGATATTTAACAGCCCAGCGGACGAGAGAACAGGCTCATTCGTCAGAGGGGAGATGATATTTTGATGCATGACCCGTTTGGCAGACCTGTGAAGAGCCTTCGTTTCTCTCTCACCGCGCGCTGCGACCTGCTGTGCTCCTACTGTCACAAGGAAGGCCAGCGCGCTTCAGAATCGGAGATGACAACTGCCGAAATAGAAAGGATCATCGAGATTGCCGCCATGACCGGCATTGCGTCGGTCAAATTCACTGGCGGGGAACCATTATTGAGGGAAGACATTCTTGATATTGTTAAATTGACCAATGAAAGAATTCATGATGTTTCAATTACCACCAACGGGACCAAGCTGGCTGGACTGGCCGCTCCTCTCAAATTTGCCGGATTGACCAGGGTGAACGTCAGCCTGGATACATTCAATCGCGCGAGGTATAATGAATTGACTGGCATCGACAAGATCGATGACGTTATACAAGGAATTCGCGCAGCTGTGACTGCGCAATTGCTTCCGGTAAAGGTCAACATAGTCGCGCTGCAGGAAACCACGGTTGATGATATCCTACTCACCATGAGGGGCGTATGGGGCCTTGGAGCGGTCCCGCAAATCATCCAGCCAATCGGCAATGGTGCTGGCTCATCTACCTTCGACCCGGTGGAAGAAATAATTAAAAGGACAGCCTTGAGGAAAATTGAACGCGAGATGCACTGCCGGAGCAGATATTTCCTTCCTGATGATGAAGGAATTGAGCGCGAGGTCGAGCTAGTGAGACCGATGCACAACACCAGATTCTGCGCAAACTGCACGCGCTTGCGGATAACAAGCGACGGACATCTCAAGCCATGCCTCATGCATAACGATGGGCTGGTAGACATTATCGACCCCATCAGAATGGGTGCAAGCGATGATGAGTTGCTTTTACTGTTCACAAAAGCAGTTAATATGAGGAGGCCATATTGGACATAGGAGGTATGGAATGAAGACGGTTGACATTTCGGAGAAGGCCCCATCGCGAAGGACGGCGGTGGCTGAAGGGCGCCTATCGTTAAAGGAAGAGACAGTCAACGCCATCCGTGAAGGAAAGGTCAGGAAAGGCGACCCCTTCAAGGTTGCCGAGAGCGCGGCCCTCCTGGCCGTGAAGAAGACGCCCGAACTAATACCTCACTGTCATAACCTCCCGATTGCATCAATAAGCGTAGAACTTTCCATTAAAGATGCAGAGGTCTTGTGCACATGCGCCGTCAAGGCAAATTATTCGACCGGGGTCGAGATGGAGGCGCTGGTCGGAGTGTCCGTAGCACTTTTGACAGTATGGGACATGGTCAAGTACCTGGAAAAGAACCAGGATGGCCAGTACCCCGGCACTGCTATAACCGGGATAAGGGTCCTTACCAAGCTCAAGGAGGGCAATGCATGAGCACTCATGAGCACAAGAAGAACGCGATAACGAACATCGGTTACTACGTAATCACGGTCAGCGATACCCGTACCAAAGAAGATGACACCGGTGGCCAGCTTATCATGAGCATGGTTAAGGACGGGGGCCATAGTGTTGTTGGCTATGAAATAATCAAGGACGACCTTAATTCCATTACCAAACATTTTTTAGAAATTACTGAGAGAGAGGATGTGGATGCAGTAATAATGACCGGTGGAACAGGAATAGCCAGAAGGGACATTACCCCGGAAGCAATCCTCCCGCTTCTGGACAAAAATCTTCCCGGTTTTGGCGAGATATTCAGGGGCCTGAGCATGCAGGAGATCGGCAGCGCTGCCATGATGAGCCGGGCGCTTGCTGGCACTAAAAATGGTAAGGCCATATTTTGCATACCGGGTTCCAGGGGCGGCATACGGCTTGCCATGGGATCCTTGATTCTCGAGGAAACCGGGCACATGCTCTGGGAGATGAGGAAATGACAGGAATGAAGCCATTCAGGGACCTCATAACATTCGAGGAAGCTCTCAAGATTATTCTTGAGAACAGCCAACCAGTATCCCGAACTGAAACCGTGGAACTTGAGGATTCAGCCGGCAGGGTTTTGGTCAATGATGTCACCGCTTCAAGGAATGTGCCGGGTTTCTCAAGGGCCGCCATGGATGGCTATGCCGTGCGTGCAAGAGATACATTTGGCGCCAGCCGGACCGCGCCCAAGACACTGAATAACATGGGCCAGATATTTACTGGTGAAGCACCCAATGTCACTGTTGAAAATGGCCAATGCATTCAAATCGCAACAGGCGCTCCAATGCCAGAGGGAGCGGATTCAGTCGTGATGGTCGAGGAAACAGCCCATGAAAATGACAGCATCATGATATTCAAGCCAGTCTATCCGGGGGCCAATATGTCGTCTCATGACTCAGACATCTCCAAAGGAACTGTTGTTCTAAAGGCTGGCATAATACTTGACCCCCCCAGGATAGGCGTTCTTGCCGCGCTGGGATTTGAAAAAGTTGATGTTTATGGAAAACCGAAGGTTGGTATTTATCCGACAGGGAGCGAAATAGCCAAACCAGGAGATGAATTAAAATTCGGGATGGTCTATGACATTAATTCTTATACACTCGCTTCCCTGCTGGAGAAAGCGGGAGCAGAGGTCATCATCCACCCCATAGTGAAGGATACTGAAGATGCCCTTGTCAAATGCATCCAGGGCGCCAGTCAAGACGATTACGCGGTTTTCTCAGGCGGCAGCAGTGTTGGAGAGAGAGACCTTTTATCTTCAGTTGTTGAAAAATTGGGGACTATCCTTTTCCACGGCATCGCGTTAAAGCCGGGAAAGCCCACTTTGCTTGGGAAGGTGGGAGAAACCATGATCCTTGGGTTGCCTGGCTATCCAACATCATGCCTTACAAACGCTTATGCTTTGTTCCTACCCGCTGTAAAGAAGATGGCAAGATTGCCCAACGAAATAAACCAGGTCAATGCCCAGCTAGCTGAGCGGGTGGTTTCCACAATCGGTAGGCATCATCTTTACACTGTGAGATTGGAGAACGGCCTTGCATACCCGGCATTCAAGGAATCGGGAGCCATAACCAGCATGTCAAATGCTTCGGGCTGGATAGATATACCTCAGAACACCGAGTTCCTGGAGAAAGGCACCAGGGTTGTTGTTAACATGTTCTGAATTATGGCATTCCAATAGTCCTACCATAATCTGGAAACCGGGTTGCAAAGGCCCGAGGGTGGCATTCGTTATCAGATTGCCTGGATGGCCGGGTGCCGTCGTCACCCCGCCCTTACAGGCGTGGCATGCTGTTGGGAAAATGACGTGCTGTTTTGTATGTCGAGGCGGGTTTGGGCAATGGAATTGTAGCGCCACTCCGGTCCATCCCAACCAAAGAACGCGGCTCCGGCACCGATCAACCACCTCATGCCCCGTCTGAATCACGTCTCATATTATCTGGAGGGCGGGGATGTGTTTAAATCGGCACACAACCCGGCCCCAGCTCCGGCACCGGCCAACCTCATCCATTCCCCATTCCCAAATCTCACAAAAACGTTTATACACTTATTAGATTATCATCAACCATGAAACTCAAACTCGACGGTTGGCAGCTCGGAATAACTTTCTCAGCATGCCATTTCCTGCCTGGCCATTCGAAATGCAACCGGCTTCACGGCCACAATTATGCAGTGCATCTACACATCACCGGCGAACCTTTGGATGGCGGCATGGTACACGATTTTGTGGCTCTCAAAAAGGCAATGAAATCCGTAGCTGACCAGATGGACCATTGTGTTCTCATGCCTGGCAAGTCCAAAGTCATGAAACTTGAACATGTAGGCACTCAAATTAATGTCTCATTTGAAAACAAATCCTACTCTTTTCCGAAAGACGACGTCAAAATTCTGGATTTGGATTTGGTTTCCGCGGAAATGATGGCTATTTATGCTCTTGATTCAATAGTTGCACAACTCGACCTTGGGGGCAACATAACAAAAATCAAGGTCGGCATTGATGAGGGAATTGGCCAGGGGGCATGGGCATCCAGAGAGCTGTAGGACAACAGCGCGCTGTTGTACTTCTCTCGGGCGGCCTTGATTCCGCCACGTGCCTTGCCATTGCCAGCCGGGACCATGAGGTCCATGCACTCACATTTGATTACGGCAGTAAACACTCAAGGGAAATAAATGCGGCAAAAGCCATTGCAAAACATTTTGACGCCAAAAGCCACCGAATTTTGAAGGTTGACCTTGCCGTGATTGGTGGTTCTTCCCTGACCGAGGATTCTATTCAGATAAAAGAAGCTGGCTCGGTGGATAAAATTGGGCAAACAATCCCCAACACCTATGTCCCTGCCAGGAACATGACGTTCCTCAGCCTTGGCATGGCACTGGCGGAGGTTGTCGGCGCCAGTAAATTATTCATCGGCGCGAACTCGGTGGATTACTCCGGATACCCGGACTGTCGGCCGGAGTTCATAGCCGCATTCCAGGGGGCTGCAAGGCTGGGCACCAAGGCCGGCGTTGAAGGCCGCCCCATCAAAATCGAGGCGCCGCTTCTCACATTTTCCAAGTCCCAGATAATAATTAAAGGCGCAGAGCTCGGTGTGCCCTTCGAATTAACATGGACATGCTACCGGGGCGGAGAAAAAGCATGCGGGAAGTGCGAGGCATGCCAGTTGAGGCTGGCAGGATTCAGGGAGGCGGGAATCGATGACCCTGTCAGATATGAAAATTAGACCTGCCACCGAAGAAGACATTAATGCAGTCATTCGAATCACCAAGGCAAACGGCCATTTCTGGACCCCGGAGGTTGATGGTACGGAAGCTCTTACCAGAATTCTTGAGTGGGATAACAATCTATTCCTGGTCTATGATGATGCGGGCGTTCAGGGATTCGTTCTGGGCACATGGGACGGCGCAAGAGCCTACATCCACAAGATTTCTGTGCACCCAGACGTTAAGGGGAAAGGCATCGGAACCCTGCTTGTGACCCATGCCATTGAGTTCTTCGGGAACCTTGGCGCGCCCACTGTGGCGGTGGCGGCTGCCGACGGAACCCGGGATGAAGAAGAAAATAGTACTGGCTTCTGGGAAAAAGTTGGATTCGAACCCATCCCGGCCAGATTAATGATTCACTTTGATGTTCAAAAGGTGATTGAAAATGAAGATAAATGAGATATTTTACAGCATTCAGGGCGAGGGCGTGACCATGGGCATACCCACGATATTCGTGCGGCTCACAGGCTGCAATCTGGACTGCAAATGGTGCGATACGGCGTACGCCCGCACCGAGGGAAAGGAAATGAATCTCGACCAGATAATGGAAGAAATAAGGAAGATTCGCTGCACTCAGGTCTGCATAACCGGGGGCGAGCCCATGTACCAACCGGAAACAGTGAAATTGATTGACGTCCTTCTGGGCGAAGGCTACCTGGTAACACTTGAGACCAACGGTTCCAAGAACCTTGAGGCGCTGGAATGCTCCGAGGCCCTGATGATAAGCATGGACGTGAAATGCCCGGGCTCCGGCCAGTCTGACAAGATGGACCTGTCCAATCTCGAATTGCTGGGGCCGACTGACCAGTTGAAATTCGTCGTTTCCGATAGAACCGATTACGAGTACGCCCGGGACATGATAAAAAAATATCACCCAATCTGCGCCGTTGTCATGACCCCTGTGTGGGGCGTTGACATTGCCGAGGTCATAAAGTGGGTGCTGAAAGATAAACTCGACGTGAGGGTGCTTCCCCAGTTGCACAAGTTGGTCTGGGGTGACGAACGCGGGCACTGAATTAATTTATTGCCTCGCCGCGGACGACCTCGATTCTGAAGTCGCCGGGTATTCTGATGCCGGCCTTCCAGAGTGCGATCTTCGTTTCCTTGAAGTGCGCACGGCCTGCTCTGAGTGTCATGATGACCTGGCCTTTTCTGACGCGTGCCGCGGTGCCCACGGCTTTTCCGAAGGCGTTCCTCATTCCGCTGGATATACGGTCAGCACCTGCGCCGGTAGCCATCTTGTTTTCCCTGATAACCTCATGCGGGAAAATATGTATCTTCATGAAATATCCCTGGGAACCGGCCTTCTTCTGGATGGTCCTGTTGCATGCGATACGTGCCGCTTCCAGGGCCGTGTGCCTTATGGCCACGGCAGATTCCGAAATTAGCCGCATCTCTATGGGAA
Organism: Methanobacteriota archaeon; assembly: GCA_013791785.1. Taxonomy (GTDB): domain Archaea; phylum Thermoplasmatota; class Thermoplasmata; order SG8-5; family SG8-5; genus UBA147. The sequence continues at coordinate 40,550 of VMTD01000107.1, read as the reverse complement.
AATCACCCTTTGAGTTTCCCATCTCGAACTGGGATATCCTGCTGTTGGGCACTCCGCCCATGTACTCCCTGCGCGTGTAGGATTGCTGCTTTATCCGCCTGTACATCCTTGCTGGCTTTCTTCCTGCCATGTGATTCACGTCCTTAATTTCGGCCCCCCAGGAGAATATGGCTCCCGTGGAGGTAAGTCCGGCATAAGATGGTTTGATATATAATGATTTTCGATATGCTATTTCTTCAACCATTACCCAATTAATTATATATATGGCGGAGTTGATTCATCCTCAATGATACTGATAAAACTGGGCGGAAGCGTTGTTACGGACAAATCAAAACCCATGACATCCCGACCCGAAGTGATAGACAGGCTGGCCATGGAACTATCAAAGATTCCCGGCCCCAAAATAATAATCCACGGCGGCGGCTCCTTCGGCCACATCAAGGCCAAGCAGTACGCACTTCACACGGGCTTCACAGACGAATCCCAGAGGGAAGGGATATGCCAGGTTCAGAACGACATGCGTGCTCTCAACAGATTGATCGAGGAAAGCCTCAGAAAAGCAGGCGTGCCGGTTGCATCCATACCGGCCGGCGCAATAGCCACCTTTGACAACGGCGCACTTGCCAGTTTTCCGTCCGATGTTTTCCAGCATTACCTGGATATCGGAATTACCCCCATTTCCTTCGGCGACGTTGTCATGGACCGTTCCAGAGGGATATCAATCTGCTCCGGCGACGACATAATGCTGAAACTGGCAGCGGACCTGAAGGCCGAGATATGTATCTTCGTTACCGCTGTCGACGGAATATTTCCCACTTACCCGCCTGCGGAAGGCCAGGGCCCATTACCCGAGATAGGCCGCGATGATGCCGTGGCATTCACAGTTAAAGATGCGGACGTTACCGGCAGCATGCAGAGAAAGCTAAAACTCATGTTCGACATCGCCAATCTTGGAACCAAAGTTCAGATAGTGAACGGCCTGGTCCCGGGCAGACTGGCAGATGCCCTTTCAGGTAAGTTCGTAATCGGGACAGTTGTGAGGGGTGATTGATTGAAATTTGAGAGAAAGGCGGACCACATCGATATATGCCTGAACAGGGACGTGAACGCATCCAGGAATCACTGGGAGGACATCCAGCTACTGCACAGAGCGCTTCCGGAGATAGACATGGGCAGCATCGACACCTCGGTGGAGCTTTTCGGCAAGAAGCTCGCCGCGCCGGTGATAATATCCGCCATAACCGGCGGCTTTGACGGCGCCGAGTCCATAAACCGGAACCTGGCCAAGGCCGCGGCCGAATTGGGCATCGGAATGGGCGTTGGCAGTCAGCGTCCGGCTCTTGAACATCCCGAACTCGCATCAAGCTACGAGGTCGTCAAGGAGTACGACGTACCACTGGTCATAGGCAATGTCGGCGCGCCCCAACTTGTAGAACAGAAGAAGCGCCATGCATTCGGAATTGACGATTGCAAACGCGCCATGGAAATGATTGACGCCGATATACTGGCAATCCATCTCAACTTTCTCCAGGAGATAGTCCAGCCCGAGGGCGATACGAATGCCGCGGGATGCCTCGAGGCCATGGGCAAGGTTGCCAAACAGATACCGGTGCTCGCCAAGGAGACTGGTGCAGGAATATCCAGGGACATGGCCCAGGACCTCCGCATGAAAGGCGTCAAGGGCATCGACGTGGGTGGTCTGGGCGGCACCAGCTTTTCTGCGGTCGAATATCATCGAGCCGTGGGCCGCAACGAGGAAACCCTTTCCAGGCTGGGAGAGACATTCTGGGACTGGGGAATTCCGACGCCGTTGTCCATACTGGAGGCGGACGTCGGGCTGCCCATAATCGCAACCGGCGGCCTCAACACCGGCCTGGATGTTGCAAAATCCATCTCACTGGGCGCCAGGGCCGGCGGCCTGTCAAGAAAGCTGCTGAAACCTGCCACGGAAAGTCCGGAAGCGGTAATCAAGGAACTGGAAATGATAATCGCCGAACTCAAGGCGGCGATGTTCTTGGTGGGAGCATCCCGCATCCAGGCGCTGCAGGACACCCCGGTCATCGTAACCGGCCATCTTTCAGAATGGCTCAATGCCATGGAACCGGAGGAGTGAAATTGCCGACCACGTACTCCACGGTGGACGGCGAGACACTGGAGAGCAGTTTTCTCGGATTCCTGAAGGAGAACAGGCAACTTATCGTCGACGAGATTTTCAGGTTCATCCCCAGAAGCCAGGACATAAAGCCAATGAATTTCGGTCTGGACAATCACTGGAGGATGGTGGTGGATTATCCGGAGCGCGGCGGCAAATACGTTCGACCGGGGCTGCTTCTCCTGTCCTGCATGGCCAGCGGCGGAGAGGTCGCTAAGGCAATGACAACTGCGGCCGCAATGGAAGTCTCCGAGGACTGGCTGTTGGTCCATGACGATTTCGAGGACAAATCCCTGGAGAGGCGGGGGAAACCCACCCTCCACCTGCTCAACGGAGAGGAGATGGCAATCAATGCCGGCGACCATCTCCACCTGATTATGTGGAAGATACTCATGGCCAATCACGGCACCATGGATAATTCCAAGGCTTGCGTAATTGCAGAGAAAATGGTGGATTTCCTCCAGACGACCTGCGAGGGCCAGTACCTGGAACTTTCCTGGACCAGGAACGGCAAGATAATCTCGGAGGACGAGTACTTCGAAATGGTTGACAGGAAGACTGGCTGGTACACTGTGATAGGGCCGCTGCAGCTCGGCGCGCTGATAGCAGACAACACCGCAGCATTGGAGCCCATTGGAAAACTGGGGAAAAGCCTTGGCCGCGCATTCCAGGTCCACGATGACTGGTTGAACGTGTTCTCTTCCAAGACCGGGAAAGAGCTCGGCGGCGACATCCTCGAGGGAAAGCGGACGTTGCTACTCATTCATCTGGTCGACCAGCTTGAGAAGGTTGGAGACAGGATGAACCTCGAATATGTTCGGATACTGTTCTCGAAGAAAAGAGAGGAGAAATCCGATGAAGATGTCAAAAAGATAATCGCGCTCTATGAAAAGCACGGTTGCAGGGCCTGGGTCCGGGCCAGGGCGAAAACGTTCGCGTTGGAGGCATTGCCCCTCATTGACGGCATCCCGTATTCAGAGGAAGGAAAAGCCGTGTTGAGGGACGCCGTGCAATATATTGTTAATCGGGAATTGTAGGGGCGCTAATAGAATACCGGTTTGGCCGGTGTGTGTTCTGCGGGTTGAATCCTCATCACGGCCCGCACTTTATTCCGTCCCCGGTCAGCCAGAATTCCGCCCTCCGGCCCTCTGCCAGGGACCTGTGTTTCATCAGAACTGCTTCCCTTCGCCCGGCCATATCCTGGTCCCTGTCCAGCCTTATTATGACCTTGCAATTGTGCCTGAGCACGTGCCCGCCCAGTGCCTTGTACTCGTTCCTCTCGATATCTGTATAGACCTGGCTGGTGATGAGGATGGGAATCACCCTCCGCCTGCATAGAGTGAGAAGCGCGGTTATCTGGGCAACGAATGAGCGGCGCTCGGTCCGTTCCAGGTCCTTTGCCAGCTCCACCCTGTAATGGCCGGTGGCCGAGTCCAGCACCAGCAGCCCGATATCGTCGTTCTTCATTGCCAGCATCACGGCCTTGTCGATTATGGCTTCCTGCTCCTCGAAATCGAACGGCTCGAAAATCAGCAAGGATTTGACCATGTTATCGTATTCTGCGCCGAAAATTTGCTGTATCCTGTCCCTGGAAAGCCCCTCGGAGTCTATGTAAATAATCTTCTTGCCGGAGTTGATAATCGCTCTGGCCAGTACCAGGCACATGTTGGTCTTGCCGCTGCCCGCCTCCCCGTAAATCTGGGTGATGGCGCCGGATTCGAACCCGCCGCCCAGGAGATTGTCAATGCAGCTAGCGCCCGTGGGAACCTTCATGCCGACGGCTACCGCGCGGCGGCACATAAATGTTGGGTGCGTGTAGGTGTTTTGTTTTCTGATATTTTAGATTTTAGATCTTAGATTTTAGATTTTTGTTGAGAATATGTGTAAGTGGTCAATCTTCAAAAGTTATTATTCCGCAATAACAGATGTGATTATATGATTGGCTACTGTAATCAATCCCCGCTTCAGTTAAATCAAAAAGCCATAATTTATTGCCAGAACTATCTGAGATAACAGGGGGGTACTTGGAGATGCGGACCACTTACCGATGTAAGAGGCTTCACATCAGTGACCTCTTACGAATGCGTCACGTCGTCAATCCGTCGTAAATCTACAATCTACAATCACTAAATCGAAAATCGTCATACATCTACAATCGTTGAATATTTGTGGAGGCGCTCAATTTTTCGGCTTCGGCCGTTCAACTCTCTCTCTCAGCATCTCCAGAATCATTTCCTCTCTTTCTGTCGGCTGGCCGTCCAGGAGGTTCATGATTTCATCGTAAATATCGGCCTGGGTCGTGCTGATGTCCGGCACACTGTCCAGGATGACGTTCTCCAATGCCCTGTGGTCTTCGTCCGACACGCCCAGATGGGTCTTCAGTGCGTCTATGAGGTGTTTTTCAGAACTGGTGAGGATGCCGCTGCGCCATGCCACTGCCAGCGCTTGACGGTATACTTCGGTCTTCATGGTCTTCTCGTCCATCATGCGCCTGTTCTGCTCTTCCATGTTCTCCAGGACTTCCATGCACAGAACATCACCGTTCTCCAGGGCCTGGCATACTATATCGGAAAATCGCAGATGCACGGAAGTCGCACCGTCGATATCCGCGATTCTCATGTCCTTCACATCCTGGCCCATCTGCACCTTGACAATGATTTTGCCGATGCGCTCCTCCAGCTCCCTGGCCTTGGTCAATCCCTGGGGAGTGAGGGAGTAACATTTCATCTTCTGCTTTCCGCCTGTCACGTGACGCACATTCTCCTCCAGAAGCCCGTTTTCCATCAGTTTGTCAAGATATCTGGATATGTGCTTTCTCTGTATGCGTGTGTTCACGGAAATGCCCTTCTGTGTTACACCGGAATCACACTCGTAAACATCATCCAGGCTGCCGAAGTTCAGCATGTAAAGCAGAATCCGTTCCTCGCCGGTTATCTCCAATCCGTCCGCCATGGGGTGGGATTGGCAGGATTGTATAAATAATCTGTGAAAAATCGTAAGAGTTCAGTTTTCTGAAATTTTAGATTTTAGAATTTAGATTTTAGATTTTAGATTTTAGAATTTAGATTTTAGATTTTTGTTGATAATATGCAACGCCGTCAATCCGTCGTAAATCTACAATCGTCAATCTACAATCTACAATCGTTATCATAGCTTCATTTCACTGAATACTAACGAAAAAGTGACATGCGTAACAGGACATATAATCATATTTTCCAATCCAATGATGTTTTATATCCTCCTGCAATGATTATGTCCATGCATGCCCCGAAGATTCTGGCAGTAATAGTCCTGGCCGTTCTCCTCGCCCCATCCGTTGCCGCCCTCACCGAACTGGATTACGGCACCCATGATATTTCCGTCACCCTGCAATCCGGCCAGGATGCAGCATATCTCGTTCCCATGAAGGCCGGCGACCGTCTCATCGTTGACCTGGCCGTGACAAGCGGCGGCCCTGCGGATTTTTACCTGACGAATATCACGGCTTACAATGTCTATGCGGCCAGTGTTTCCGGCAGCCTGAACTTCCCATCCCTTTACTATCTCGGGGGCCAGTCCTCGGAGAATTGCCAGGGCATCGTGTATACTTACGATTCCCTGATAGCCAATGATTATGTCCTTCTGATGGACAACACGGCCAACACCGAGGCCGGCGCTGCACCAGTCGGCCCTGTAACCATAACCGGCACCATAACTGTCGAGCGCAATGTCTGGACCCTGGTAAATATTATTATAACCATACTTATAATAATCTGCATAATCCTTTTCATGCTCTATCTCCGTTGGCCTGAAAAAAAGGCATAATCGTTTTATGCATGACCGCAATATCCCAATCATGTATGAGGAAGAGGACGGAGCCCTTGCTGTCCGACTGGCCAGGGCGTCCATTGACAATGCGGTGAAGCGCATACCGATGCCGGATATCCCGGTCCCGGAAAAATTTCTTGCGGAATCCGGTGCGTTCGTTACTTTGAGCACCTACCCGAAGCATGAGCTCAGGGGCTGCATAGGCTATCCAGGCCCGTATTTTCCGCTGAAGGAAGCGCTTGTCAGAGCAGCCAGGGAAGCAACAAGAGATCCCCGTTTCAAGCCACTGAAGGATAACGAATTGGATGGCATAACTGTTGAAGTGAGCCTTCTCACTCCGCCCGTGCCGCTGGCAGTCAAGAATCCGAAGGATTATCTCACCCAGATCAAGATTGGCCATCACGGTCTCATAGTGGAACGGGGCGGGTTCAGCGGCCTGCTTCTGCCCCAGGTACCGGTGGAACAGGGCTGGGGCGTGGAGGAATTTCTGGCCTACACCTGCAAGAAAGCCGGCCTTTTCGGAGATGCCTGGCAGGACCCAAAGACCAAACTATCCACATTCACGGGAGAGGTTTTCGGCGAGGAGAAGCCCAGGGGCACTGTCACCAGGAAGGTGCTGGATGGCGCATGAGCTCGTCATCAAAACCAGGATTGTCCATGGTAGCACTTTCAGGAATGTCAGCATCGGCATCGACAACGGTAAAATTTCTGCGGTGAAACCGAACCTCCGCGGGGAAAAAGAATTTCATTTTGAGGATTACTTGGCACTCCCCGGCGGGGTGGACATCCACACCCACATGCGGGAGCCTGGATTCGAGAAAAAGGAGGATTTCTTCACCGGTACCAGGTCAGCGGCCTTCGGCGGAACAACAACTATTCTTGACATGCCGAATACGGAACCCGCCGTCACAACCGTTCGCGCCCTTGAAGAAAAACTTGACCTGGTTGCGGACAAGGCCAATGTGGATTTCGGGCTTTTCGGCCAACTGTCCGATGTCGATGAAATAGAGAAGATGACCAAGCTGGCAATCGGATTCAAACTCTTCATGGCGGACACCACTGCCACTGTGGCGACCACTTCCCCGCCGGAGATACTGCTCAACTCCGGACATCTGGCCGGCCGCGTCGTAACCGTTCATGCCGAGGACCCCGAGTTGTTCGCCAGGGAGGAATGTACCGACCTCCACAGGCACAATCTCATCAGGAACATGAGGGCCGAGACAGAAGCCGTGAAAAAAATTCTGTCCATAGAATCACCGGTTAAACTTAACCTTGCCCATTTGACCACGACGGACAGCGTGGACATGGCCCGTAAGGGAAAGGCGACCTTCGAGATTACGCCGCATCACGTTCTTCTGGATGAATCCATGGACCTGGGCACCAATGGCAAGGTCAATCCGCCCCTACGGAAAAGGGCCATCGCGGACCGGCTCTTCGACGTTCTGAAAACAGGCCGGGCCATCATAGCCAGCGACCACGCGCCCCACGCCGCCGATGAGAAATCTCTCGACTTCACCATCGCCCCGTCCGGAATCCCCGGCGTTGAAACCCGTGTCCCGCTGATGCTTGCCCTGGCCCAGAAAGGCATGCTGAAACATTCCGCAGTGCAGGACATGTGCTCCCAGCTTCCCGCGGGCCTGTTCGGTCTGAAGAAAGGACGTATCGAACTGGGCTATGATGCGGACATTGCTTTTTACGATTTGGACAATATGATAAAAATTGATGCCGCCAACCTCCATTCCAAATGCGGCTGGACGCCCTTCGGTGGTTTCGATGCCATCTTCCCGGCAGGCGTTATGCTCAGGGGAAACATGATAATCCGCGGCGGGGAACTGGTCCTTGAGAGAACCGGCAAGAATCTACGATGAATTGTCCAGCCTATTCAGCGCCACCGTGATGCAATGGTCTGCGTGAAGGCTTATGGGCCCCAGCGAGATTTTCAGAGTGTTGGGCCAGTTCTGAATTATTTCCTCTTCCTCCGAAGTGAGGTCATCCTTGCCGCCCAGTATGAAAATATCGTTTCCTGTCAAAGCGGCATCGGAAACAGAAGAGCCTTCTTCTTTCAGATAGACTATTCTCCTGCCTGTGAACTCAGCCAGCACATCCGCCAGATTTTTTCTCGCCACGTATATCCCTGGGGTGGATTTCTGCCAAACGTCGTTCGCCGTCTTCATCAGGGCGTTCTTCACCAGTGCGCCTGTCGAGCGTTCGTCCGGGTTGAGGTATTTCAGTTCCTGGCCTTTGAGATGTATCATTACCGGCGGTCGCGGTTCGCCCAGCAGGACCAGGTAAAGTTCAACATCTCTCCGAATGCTGTTTGAAAGCATGAAGGCCGAATTCACGCACCTGAGAAGCACGTCCAATCGTCCCGTGGAGCCGGAAAGGTCGTTAAGTGAAAATTTTCCCTCGGTGGTGACTTTGTGGCCTATGACAACGAACGTCGTCATCTACATCCCCATGCCGCTGAAAGAACCATCCTTCATCTGCTTCTGAAGCTGTTTCCTGAGCTTGCGGTTACCCATGAGGCCCTTCATCTGCTTCTTGGTTGTGTTGTAATGGGCGAGTAGCGCGCGAACGTCCTGGACTCTCATGCCGCTGCCCCTGGCTATTCTCTTGACCCTCGAGGATTTGATAATTTTCGGGTCCTCCAGTTCCTCCCTGGTCATGGATTTCATGATTATCTTGAATTTGCGAAGCTTCTCCTGCATGGCATCCATCTCGCCCTCTGGCAGATTCGCGGGCGCACCCGGGAACATGCTCATGAGCTTCTTCAGCGGCCCCATGTTGGTCAGCATCTCCATCTGGTCCCGCATTTCAATAAGTGAAAACTTTCCGTGCATGATATTGGTCATGGTCTTCTCGGCCTTGTCCTCGTCAATGACGCCCTCTGCGGCTTCCAGAAGCGACTGGATATCTCCCATTCCCAGCAACCGGGATATGAATCTCGAAGGGTCGAAGAGCTCCAGGTCCTCTATGTGTTCGCCGGTTCCGATGAACAGGACCGGCGCATCGGTCACATTAACCGCGGAAAGCGCGCCTCCGCCCTTGGCACTACCGTCCAGCTTGGTCAGGACGACCCCCGTAACGCCGACAGCATCGTGAAACGCCTTGGCTTGCGGACCGGCTTGCTGGCCCATTGCCGCGTCAACAATCATAATTTTTTCCGTTGGATTCGCCACCTTGGATATGGCCTTTATCTCGTCGATGAGGTCCTTCTCCAGGGAATGACGTCCAGACGTATCCAGAATAATCACATCGAACCCGGAGAAATGCTTCATGCCCTCTTTAACTATCTTGGCGGCGTTCTTCTCCCCCGGGATGCCGAACACCGGTACCTCGATGAGCGCGCCAATCTGGCTAAGTTGGTCGTACGCTGCGGGGCGATGGACGTCAGCCGCGACGAGCCCCACTTTCTGACCTTTCTTCTTGAAGTATCTGGCTAGCTTGCCGGTGGTCGTCGTTTTTCCCTGGCCGTACAGACCCACCATCATGATTACCTGGTTCTTCAGGCCGATTTCCCTTTTCTCCCCGAGGAAGTTGACCAGCTCTTCATGGACGATTCTGATGACATGCTGCTTGGGGTTGGAGCCGGCCTTCGGCTTCTCAGTCAGCGCCCTACTTTCGATGTCCTTGGTAATTTTCAGCGCAAGCTGAACGTTCACGTCGGCCTGCAGCAGCGCCCGCTGGATGTCCCTGACAATCTCCTTGACCAGGTCCTGGTCGACATGGGAGGCGTTCGCGATCTTCCTGAGGACGTTCTTGAGAGAATCGCCCAGCTTTTCCATAACCATGGTTCTCGGTTCCGTTGTATAATGGAGGGTAATAAAAGGTTTTGGGGTGGAAATGCGCGTAAAAATTAGAGAGCAGATAGGGAGACCGAGACGGGGGCATTTTCCAGCAATGACCAGTCGAGGGTAAAACGAGTTTGATGTTGTAATAAACTCTCTCCCCCTCGGCTCGGATTGAAGCAATAAAGAAGTTGAGAGCCGAGGGGGAGAGTTGAACTCCCGTATGAGGCTCTGCAGGCCCCCACATAGCCGCTATGTTACCTCGGCACTATGCTATATCTGCATGGATACTGATATGGTTATTAAATTTTTGCCGAGATTGTCTTACTGTTCTCCGGACTTAAATCCGATAACATCATTAGAGGTCACTGATACGAAACCTCTTGCATTGGTAAGTGGTCCGCATCCCCAAGTTCTCTTCTATTGTCATAAATAATTTTAACAATAAGGGATGCAATTTTGATATAACTGAATCGGGAACAGATTACAACATACAACCGGATAATCACATCTGCCATTACTGAATAATAAGGTTTGAAAGGTGACCACTTACATAACATCCAAGATTTTAAGAGGTTCCGCGTTATATCTTTCGGGTCATGAGGGAAAAGGTTTTGAAGGTCCTGCTGGACCATGGCACTCTTGTCGAGCCAGACGCTGCCAATTTCATTCTTTCCCAGAAGGACCCCGTTGCTTTTGTCAGGCAGTTCCTGGAGGGTCGGGAGAACCTGCCTCTCATGTTGTCGCTCGATGATTTGAAGGACGTTGCATCGCCCCCCATCCCGGAGGCGCCGGCAGTTCCCGAACCGCCCCGGACCCAGAAACAGCTCATTGCCCGGGGCGGCGAGATTGAAGACGATGAACCACCGAAATCCCCTGTTACGATAATCGATGAACTGCATATTATATCGGACGTAACTGGCACCAGCACCTGCGACGGTTCCATCGAGAACTTCACCCAGTTCTTCCGGGACCGGTACCGCATTCTCCGTCGGATAATCAAAAGTCATGTTGAAATGGGCAACACCGTCAAGATATCCCAGATAAAATTCATGGACAGGGAGGCAAAGATAATCGGCATGGTCATGGACGTGAACAAGACGAAGAACGGCCATATCGGCATGACCATTGAGGATGATACAGGCGAGCTTTTCGTGCTGATACACAAGGACAGCGACCTCATCGGCGAGGTGATACTGAAGGACGAGGTCCTGGGCTTCGTGGGGAAGATAAGTGCCGGTTCCAGGCGTCCGGGCGATTCGGAGAAGAGGAGTGACATGTTCATTCCGTCGGGCATCCACAGGCCCAAGATCCCGGTCATCCGTACCCAGAGGCGGTCGGCCAAGAACCTGGACGTTGTTTTCATGTCCGATATTCATACCGGAAGTTCCCACTTCCTGAACGATGCCTGGTCCGGATTCATGGAATGGATAAATTCCGACGATGCCAAGAGAGTGAAATATATCATCGTCGCCGGGGACCTGGTGGACGGCATAGGCATCTATCCGAACCAGGACGATGAACTCCGTATACTGGACATAAACAAGCAGTACGAGGAACTTGCCCGCATGATGGGGCACATTCCGAAACACATGACCGTCCTGATGCAGCCCGGCAACCACGACGCGGTGCGGCCGTCCGAACCACAGCCGGCCCTGGATGAGCGGTACAGGAAATACTTCGGTCCGAATTTCAAATTCATAGGCAATCCCTGTTATTTCAGCATTGCCGGCGTCGAGATACTGGCCTACCACGGCAGAAGCATCGACGACCTGGTGAGCACCGTTCCGGGAATCAAGTACCAGGACCCTGTACCGCCCATGCTGGAGATGCTGAAGCGCCGCTTGCTGGCAGTGAGCTACGGCGGAAAGACGCCCCTGGCGCCCGAGCTCAAGGATTACATGATTATCAATCCGATTCCCGATATACTGGTTACTGGTCACGTGCATCGCACGGCTGTTCACCGGATTACGGGACTAACTCTGATAAACGCCTCTGCCTGGCAGTCCCAGACGCCTTTCCAGAAGATGCATAATTTTCATCCTGACCCGGGCAAGGTGATAGTCACAAATCTGAAGACCGGCCGGTGCAGGATAAAAGATTTCATGCCTCCGAAAAAAGAAGAGAAAGAATAAAAAAAAGAAAAAGGGGTGTGAATTTAGTTCACATTCAGACTTGTGGGCATGAAGTAGTTCTGTCCGGAGCTTATGGTCAGAACATCTCCGCTGGATATTGCCGATGCGGTTATGAGTACGGTGGCACCCACGTTGAACTTCGCCGTATCCGTGTCGAACCCGTCGGCATAGGTCCAGGCACCGTCAGAGTACCAGGCCATCTCGGACCCGGATGGCGTGAACACTGTCACGTTATCCACCCCGGTGGGTACTCCGGACTTGGTGATTGACACGGCAGTTGAGTCTATCAGAGCTCCTGACGATGCGCTGGATATCAGCAGGCTCACCGTCGTGGATGTCTTGAACTGCTGGTTCAGGCCGAGCGGCTTCTCTATCTTGTCGATGCCGCCCAAGTTCATCACCATAACGTACAGCACCGCTGCCAGCACCACCGTTATGGCCACCATGAGGATGGTCGCTATTACCGGCGATACACCCTCGTCTCTCTTTTTCCATATCCTTTTCATGTTGTGTCCTCCTGCGGTTTCCCGCATGTAAAATATTCGGACGGCGCGGTATAAACCTATTTTTGACATGTCACTTTTCACCGACAGATTTATTGCATTCCGGACGGATACCCGGTTGATGACAAGGAAGAGGCTTGTGACTGCCGGAGAGGCGGTCCTGCTGCATTTGCTGGGTCACCTGAGATATACTCCCGAGGACGCGGTACCGATTGAACTCACCCAGGCAGGTATTTCCAGGGCAATCGGCATAAGGCGCAGCCATGTGTCCCAGTCCCTGGACGCCGCAATCGGGAAGGGCGCCGCGGAGGAGCATCTCTCCAGGGTGAAAGGTGAACGAAGGCGACGCAAATGCTATTTTCTCACCTCTGACGGGAAATCGGCCGCTCGTGACATCCGGGAAAGCGTCGGCTCCGCAGTTGTAAAATGCAGGCTTCCCGACGGACAGAACTTTGACGGCCCACTCACGGACCTGGAAGAAATCCTTGGCCGCGATTTTTCGCTGCCGAGACTGGCACTGCTGGCATCCGGTGGCGAGATAGAGTTTCCCGACACTTCCAGGGAGCCGTATCTGCCCAATCACATTCCACAAACGGATATGTTCGTCGGCCGAAAACCAGAACTGGATTCCCTGGAACGCCTGTTCGACGGCAGAGAGAAAATTCTTTTTCTGACCGGTATGCCCGGCGTCGGAAAAACATGGCTGGCAGCCCGAGCCGCGTCCGAGTTCGGCGCCGGCGAAACGTTCTGGTACGGCATTACCGAATGGAGCAGCCCGCGTCACGCATCTTCTCACCTGGCGGATTTTCTTGCCGCCACGGGTTTCCACAGGCTCGAAAAGTATCTGGAGACAAGGGAAGTTCCTGACATGGCCGACCTCCAGGACATTCTCATGTCCCTGCCTTCCAGAGTAATATTGATATTCGACGATTGCCAGAGCGCGGGTGCCAGCATGGTCCTCTTCCTGAAGATGCTGGCTGCCGTAAGCACATCCTCGAAAAACCTGGGCCTAGGGTTCCTGGGGCGGCAGATGCCGGAGTTCCTGGGCACGCATCAATTGATGAACCACGGGAACGTGGCTGACATTGTTCTTGAACCCCTGGACAAAGAATCCAGCATGGAGATGCTCCGCAGCCGCGGCATACCCGAGCAGGATGCTGCCAGGATAGCGGAAAAATCCGGTGGTTATCCTCTCTACCTTTCCCTGGCCGGAAACCACGATGGCACGGCCGAACCGGACGATATAAATCAGATGCTGGCCAGGGAAATTTGGAGCACGCTGCCGGATGCTGGAAACCAAATGCTGTACCTCCTTTCGGTGTTCAGGGAGCCTGTCGGCCCGGACGCACTGGTGGAGCGCATGGAGGACATCGAGACCCTGGAGGCCCTGAAAAAGCGTTGCATAGTATCAGACAGAGGCGGCTGGTCCATGCACGGCCTGCTCAGAGATTTCTATTACTCCAGGCAACCGCCGATCGAGAGGCGTTTGAGGCACGAGCGGGCGGCTGAATTCTACAATATGCACTCTGCTGGGGCGGACGCTTCGGTAGAGGAAATCCATCATCTGTTCATGGCCCTTGACCATGATTCTGCGGTTATGGCTCTTGCAACCCAGGGCAATACCCTTCTGGGTCACGGCTATGTGGACGAGATTCTCGGATTTCTTGCTCTTGTTCCGGAGGACTGGCAGAACGCGGACGAACTTTTCCGGCTCGGATATCTCAGGGCGGCCGCACTTGATTTGCTCGGGGACTGGGACGGCGCAACGGAAGCCTACGGGAAATGTCTGAAACTGGCAACGGACCTTGAACCTGACAAGGAGGCCGATGTGCTGAGGCGCCTGGGCGCCATACAGTACAGGCGCGGGAATTTCGAAGAGGCCCGCCTGACATTCGAGCGCGCCCTGAAAATCGCTTCCATGCCATGCCTGATCGCGGAACTCCAGGGCAGCCTGGGCGTGGTCATGTGGAAGTCCGGCGATGTTTCAGGCGCCAGGAAGGCCCACGAATCTGATTTTGCCGTTTCCGAGAAGGAGAACGACCGGAGAGGCATGGCCCGTGCCCTGAACAACCTGGGAATACTGGACTGGCAGGCAGGCAACAGCACCGCCGCGCTGGAGAGGTACGCTCGCGCCCTGAAGTTTGCCGAAAAGATTCCGGACAAGAGGCTCATCGCCATACTCTACAGCAACATGGGCGATGCCCACAGGACCATGGGCAAAACTGAAGATGCAAAAAGGTATTACGGGCGATGTCTGGAACTCGCCGAGGACCTGAAGTTCAACTGGCAGGTGGCAGAGGCGTACCGCGGCCTGGCTGACCTGATGCCAGAAAATAGGTTAGATTACCTTTCAAGGGCCCTGGCCATATTCGAAAGGTTGGGCGCAGAGGACGATGCGAGAACCGTAAGGGAGATGATGACATGAATGAAACAATATTATTCGAGGAACTGACAAGCAAGGAAGTGGGAACAGGCATTGACAAGAATTCTGTGGCTATTTTCCCAATCGGCGCATTGGAGGAGCACGGCCCCCATCTGCCGCTTTCGACGGACAACCTCCAGCCCGAATATGTGGCAATTGAAGTGGCAAAGAAGCTGGGTAACACGTTCGTCCTTCCAATCCTGAAATACGGCCAGTGCTCCAGCACCCGGAACTTTCCGGGTACTGTCTCCCTGAGATTCGAGACCCTCCAGATGATTGCCGAGGACGTTCTCACTGAACTCCACAGGACCGGATTCCGGAATGTGGTGGTACTCTCTGGCCACGCGGGGCGTTTGCACATGGCCGCCCTGAAGCTTGCGGCGGGGCATGTACTCGAAAAACTGGATATGAAGCTCATGGTCCTTTCAGACTACGACATAGCATACGCCATGAAGGAGATTGAGATTCCTCCGGACGACGGACATGCCGGTATGATTGAAACCTCCAGGGTCATGGCCATCCGCCCGGACCTGGTGAAAGGCTCCGCGGAACCGTGCCACCCAGAATTCCCCAAGTATCGGGTCATGCGCGATGCCCAGAAGTATTTCCCTGACGGCGTGATGGGCGACCCCCAGCTTGCCAATAAAGAGTTCGGGGAGAAGGCCAATGGCATTATCATTGACGAACTTGTCGACATAATCAGGATGATGGTCGATGAGTGAAACATCGAAGATTTTATACCGGATAGTGCCATTTCCCATCCCGGGTTAGGAGGAATAAGATTATGAGCAATTGTCCGAAATGCGGAAAACCGATGAAGTTTATCGAACAACACCAGCGCTGGTACTGCCACGCTTGCAAGCAATACGCGCCCAAGGCGGCCACCGGCCAACCGGCCGCCCCGCAGCAGCCAATAGCGCCGGTAGCGCCCCAGCAGCAAGTAAATCCGCTCTGGACCCAGAACGTCTACCGCATCAGGAAGAAAGTTCTAACGCTCTGGAACAAATACTGGATAGAGGACCAGCAGGGCAAAATCCTCGGTTTCAGCAAAATGAAGATGTTCAAACTGAAGGAAGATATTCGAATTTACACTGACGAGAATATGACCACCGAACTTTTTGCCATAAAGCAGCAACAGATTCTCGACATCTGGGGCACGTTCGCGGTCGTGGACACCCAGGACAACAAGATAGGATACATCAAAAGAAAAGCCCTGGCATCCACATTCGTCAGGGATGAATATGAAGTTTATGACGCCTACAATCGCCTGATCGGCGGCATCTACGAAGACACCGGCCGGGGCCTGGTCAGGAAGTACGTACCGCTTGGCGGCCTGGTGCCCCAGCACATGGACCTCACCCTCAATGGCCAGAAGATAGCCACCATCAACCAGGAGTTCAAGATTATCGGCGACATTTGGCAGCTGAACTGCATTGCTGTTCCGCCATACCTGGACAGGAGGGTGCTGCTGGCATGCCTGCTGATGATGGGTATGATTGAGCGGAGCCGGAAGTAGGCGGGCGGTCGTCGAATCAGGATATTGCCATTAACCAGTTCACAGAAACAATTTTAAGCCTGTAAGTTCATATTGGGTTTAGTGATAAAGGTCAAGAAGCCTCAGGCGTTCAGGCCTGAGATGAATTGACCATTTACACGAATATAAGCAAAAAGTTGGCCGCCATGCGCCGTCCAATCTATTGCCCATGAAATCAAAGCTAAATGGCTTTGATAAATCAGGTGCATGGCCCCCTAGGTAAACTTCCAGCCCTGGCAACAAACGCCAGCCACTTTAGGGACTGGTAGTTTACTGGGCAGGAGAATGCATCATGAGGAACTTGACTGGGGTTGAGAGCAATATCGGGAGGAAGGAAACATGGAGAGCGAAATCGCACTTTTGAAGATAATCCAGAAAAACGCCCAGTTGCAGCAGGACGGCCCCGGGCCAAGTCGTGTCCTGGTGATGTCCGGCCCCCCTCTTTCAGGCAAGTCCCATCTTGTTGGCCTGATAGAGAAACGGGTTCCGGGCCGTTTCCTGCTGGTGCGCTCCGATGAGGTGCGGCCCATTGTTTCCAAATGCCTGGGACGCCAGCGCCCCGCATATGACGATATCGAACATGTGACCACTTTCATGGTCGCAAGCGAGGTCGTGAGAGCCGGGCTTTCCCTGAATTGGCCGGTCATAGTCGATGCCACCAATCTCAAGGAGGAGTTCCGCAGGTGGGCGTATGTGCCAGCGGACGACCTGAAGGCCAGCACGATCGTCGTTTTCATGCAGGTGACGGACGAAATCGCCATAGCCAGGCTGTCGGAGCGGGACCGGGACGGCTCTGCCGCGACATTCAATGTCTATCAGAAGCTAAAGTACGAGATGGAACCGGTGGACAGATGCACCAGGCCATATCTGGTGATAAACTCGGACGGAGATATGCGCCCCCACGCGAAGAACCTGGCGGACTGGCTCACCGGAAAGGTCGATACCGTGCCCGGGCTGAAGAACCGGGTGCACGAAGGGGCCCGGGGGAAGGGACCCGCGCCCGGCGATGCAGGGAAGGAAAGCAAGATAACGCTGGTCGATTTCTATACGGGTGAAGTGATGGAGAGGTAGGGGCGGTCGGCCGGTGCCGGAGCGCTGTTCTTTGGTTGGGCTGGGCCGGGATGGCACTACAAATCGTTTCATCGGCATCGATACGGAACCGAAATACCTCAACCTCTCTGTCAAGCGCTTCGCAGACCTGGCCAAGAACCTGAAGAACCGGAATAAGCTTGAAGGCTGGGAGTAACCACCCTACAGCATTGCTTCCGCCGGCGGCGCCTTCTCGGCCTCCACGCCCAAAAACTTCCCCACTATCGGCCCATACACGTGCTCCTTCAGCATGTTCATCTCTGCGAGCGAGAACATCAGGCGCTTCGGCTCCTTCACGAAGACATCATCCTGCTTGTAGACCTCCGAGAAGCTGTTCATGCACCTCCTGTAGGTTTCGAAGTCCTCGTATGCTGTCAGCGCGGCCACATCGTCGCCGCCGACCGCCATGAAAACAGGCGGCTTTATGCCTGCCAGTACGTCCATGATTTCGTTTCTCTGCTTTTCCGGAATGTGCAGGTTGAGCTTGGCATGGTCGAAGACCAGCATCTTGAAGCCGAGTTTTTTGAGATTCGGTATCAGTACGCTCCTGAACATCCTGGCTTCCTCGAACCGGTTCCGGAGTTTCGTGACCGTGCGCTGCGAAACTGAAATAACCTTTGAAAGTTCTGTGTCGGTTAGTTCAGGATGACAAATCAAACCATGGTACACGCGCTTTCCCACATTGGTCAGCCGGACGGGCTTCTCATGGCCCTCTGAAAGATAGCCGGGTAGGGATGCCAGGCTCCCGAACTCTCCCGGAAAGCCGAAGGTCTGTTGCAGCAGCGGTTCGAAATCAAAGAAGAGCGGCACTCTCGATATCTCGAACGGGAACGTGAGGAAAGTAACCCCCCCGTCGTCAAGGAAACCCTGGGCAGTGTAAAGTTCCTTTATCTCCGCGATGTTGCGCCTCGCGTCCGTGAGGTTCCGGGCGATCTGGAGGGAGATTGCCTGCGTGTACTCGCTTCCTGCCCAAAAGACCTCCCTGTGGTCCCTTACCAGCTTGTTGCCGGTGATGAGCCTTATCTCCAGGGGAATTGTTGCCTTGTAGTAGAAATAGGTCACCGCCAGGAGCTCACCGCCGAATTCCTGGAGGTGCGGGATGCGGACCCGCGAGTAATAACCCCGCGCCAGCAGCCGCCGCCTTATCGCGGTAATTGTCGAAAGGTTTAGACCTGTGTCGGTTGCGAGTTCCCTGTCTGCGTGTTCGGGGTTGCGAACCATGTGATACAGAACAAGCTTCTCGCGTTTTGAAATGGATTTTTCCATGAAGGGGGATAGTGCTTCGCATAGATAAAAACTTCTCTTTTTATTATTAACGGTATCTATTAATGAATGATGTTCTTAAATTCGTAAAAAACACATTATTATTTTGTTAAAAGAGTAATCTTTATATACCCCATCGTCTAATGTGGTTTCATACCCCGGCAATGTGCCGTGATTTGGGAAGTGAAAAACATGAAAAAAATGGCAATAATGGCAATAACGATGTTGACTATGGTCGCGGTACTATCAAGCGTAGTGAATGCAAACTCCATAGCGAGCGTTTCGACTGACAAGAAAGAGTACGAGCAGAGAGAGAACGTCCAGATCCTGATAACAAACAACTGCCGTGGTGCTCTGGCTTTGTGCGATTACTCAATCCAGAACGAAAATGGCGAGAATGTTTACACACCCAAGATCGTCGCTTATAGCACAATATTGCAGCCAGGTGAAATTTACACATACATTTGGACGCAAACCGATGATAACGGCAACATGGTTGTCCCCGGTACATACGATGTAATTATTGATTACGACAGCGTTCAGATAACAATACTGGCCGCAGAGGAACCAAATGTCGGCCTTGTCACTGACAAATCAGACTATTTGGTGGAACAGAACATCCTGATTACCATGACTAACAATGATGATAAATATGTTATTGTAAGCAACGAATACTGGGTAGAGGATGCAAAGGGGAATGTTATCTACACGCCCAGGATGGTGACCTTCTTTAGACCGCTCGCACCCGGGGCTTTCATCGAGTACACATGGAATCAGATTGATGACCAAGGAAAATATATCGCACCAGGAGCATACACAGTCTGCATCTTGCAGGACAGTGTCCGCATCAATATAATCGACACCCCGCAGATCGAGGTTGTCACTGACAAGCCAATATATGATTACGGAGAAAGCGTCCAGATTACCTTTACCAATGTTGGCGATTACACTATAAGCGTTTGCACCGGATACTTTGTCCTGGACAGCAACGGAGAGATCGTGTACACACCCAATATGATAGCATTCACCCCTCCATTACCACCGGGGAGCAGCATCGAATACACATGGGACCAGACAGTTGATGATGGAACGCAGGTTCTCCCCGGAACATACATAATATGTACCCAACACGGCAGCGTGACGATAGACATAACAGCGCCGAACCAGAACACGAACAACGGCGGCCTGACCAACAACGGTCATTCAAATTCCGGCACTGATCTGGAGATCCAGCAAATCATCACACCAAAACCTGTGGGACCGCGAATTCGGACTTAATCTGCCGTACTGTTTGAAGACTGAGAGTCGCCAGTGCCTGAGCCCAGGTGGGGAAGATTGGCGGTATTTTCCCGATTCCTCGCACGAATATGATTGATAAAAATTAAGTGCGAGGAACCGGATTTTCGTGAAGCGCCCTGCCGATAATGCGTTGAACAAGTTCAACGCAATCACGGACGAGAAATGCTAACAGTTGCCATCAACCGTTTCCCGTCCTTGACTCGGCCGGCTTTGCCAGCGATACAGTATTGACGCTGACCTTCGTTCGAACCGGCGAACCACTAAGGAATAGATCTTGAGTCTATCGCCGTAAGCCTGCGTTCGTATGCGTTAATATTCGGTTCACGGCTTAGTTGCGGCCACATGTGGCAACTCCTATCGCCGTTAACCAATGAACTCCTTCAGTCTTTACGACCCGCACATCTAAACGCAATTGGCCAGGCTTGGCTATCCTCGCACATTGCGGTCAATAGCGTATACCTACATAAGTTTTTGCGAGCCTTTCCTCGGTTTCACCAATCTATGACCCAAACAGTATCCACAGGCACGCGCACCCATAGCATCCGAATTTTTCTTTTTGAAACTCCAGATTGCGCTGGCTGACCCTACGTAAAAAGAAAAATTCGGAAAGAGAAAAACTATGGGTCAGCCTGCTCATCTTCCGTAAGACTGGCGTCCATTTGAACGCCAAATTTACCAATTAATTGTCCAAACAACATCCGCTGGCACGCGCACCCAGTACCCTTCTCCGGGTGTCATCACGTATGAACCCGCCAAAACCTGAATGTACGGTGAGGCACTATCATAGCCCTCTACACGGTCGTATCCGGTACCGGCCAGTGCATCAGCTATATTTTTTGAGCTGTTCATGGTCGGGCATCCGACCAGGTTCCAGCCAGCGTATAGGTTTATGCCTATGGAATTGGGCGTTGAGCCACTCACGGTAAGGTTGCAGGCCTCGGTCGCATGAATCCAGAATCCCATTGTATTGTCGATGTTGGCCAGGTCGTTGGTTGAGGCACCTTGTCGGTAGGTTTTCCAGCGGCCGCTTTTGTTCGTATTGTCATAATATTTTACAACGTCCCACTTTCCTATGATGGAAGCCAATACACTCGGGACTGTGGTATTGTCCATTTCCAGGGGAATGGAAACGAGATTCCAGCCTTCCACTAGGTCGATGTAATATGGTTGGCTTGTGATTGTGATGATTATGCTAGCTACATTGTTCTGTGGTTTCACGTCCGTGCTCAACCATGTTCTGATTACTATTTTATAATCTGTTGAATTTGAAAACAAGAAATTCCAGCTTAACTGGACTGTATCGTTCTGGTCGAGCGAAGCCGTTATTGTTTGGTTGATTGGGCCATAAACAGTGTTCTCAATTTGGGGAACAATTCCGTTCACTATTATATCGTCAACCACCCACCAGTAGTCGAAATCGCCTACATATCTGAGGCCAACACGCACATCAGCTTGACCCACAACAATTGAGGAAATATCTATGTTCTCTGTTGTCAGGGCTATGTCTGGCCCAATCTCATGGAATACAACATTATCAGAAATATCAACATCTCCATCTATAGTCACGTAGACATAAATTCCCTCGGGTTCCACCTCTCCATACCAGTTGTACCTGTGAGTGAAATTCAATTCGACTACCCCGTAGGCACTGCAGTCAAAGGAAGGGGAAATAAGCCACGAATCAACAGAACCTGCACCGGCTTCATCGCTGTCGCAGACAAATCCATAATCCGTGCCACCAACAATGGTGCCATACCTGCCGCCGTTATTGGTTGATTGCCAGTCCCTCCAAGTAAATACAGAATTATCCCATCCGGCAGGTAAAGCGCCGACCTCGTCGAAATCCTCTGAAAGTAAAGGGGTTATGGCCCCCTCCTGAGCAACCTCTATTATCTCGCAGGACACATCGAAGTTTGATTGTGGGTTAGTCCCATAATTTTCCACGGTCGCATTGATGCCCATTGTTCCGACCGGGTATGTGCCGCCATCGGCCGGTGCATCGATGGACGTCACACCAACATCGTCAGTTACAGGTGCGCTGCTTACCCAATTGATTGAATTTTCTATCAATTCATCCTGTGTATTTTCATTGTCAATATCATCAATATCAAAAGTAAAATAGACTATCTGCCCGCCATTTGAAACAACTGCATCATCATCATAGGCAATTATGCTGTTGCATGCCGCGACTACGGATGCGATTGGCGGTGTGCCTCCCCATCGCAGATTCGACCATCCATAGACGCCGACAGCGTCTGCATTGCACCTTACTGCATCAGCATCTGCAGATGTGTCACCGGGATTTGTTTCCGTGAACGAAATAGTAGACGCAAGTGGGTTGGGGGTTGTAACCAGGGGATGTCCCCCATCCTTGAGTTCTATGTCGTCTACATCCGAGTATATCCAATCCCCGGTCGCATGAAGTACGGTATTTCTGAACAAATCGCCAGATGGGCGGGCATTGGTGTCTAGGTCATAGGCCACGTTTCCGCTCTCGATAATGAGCCGTCCTCCGCCGTTCACATGGTCCATCAGAGATATTTTGTACTGCTCATCCAGGACAGGAATAAAATCATCCCCGCAGCTCCAGACAATAAAATCATAGTTTGGCCATGTCGAGTCATCTGTAACTGGTGCCTCCTCGATGGTTACGGCATACCCCAATGCCAGCAATGCTGTCTCGAACGTCTCGATACTTTGATCGTCGGCAAAATTTATGTCATTATCATCGTCAATGATCAGAACGGTCATGTTTCCACCCAATGATATTGGCGGAGAATTGCCAGCCACATTTCCAACGCAGAGGACTAACACACACACACACATCAAGGAGAACGCTTTTTTGCTCAAATCAATCACACCTATCACTACTTACTAATATTCACATATAATTACTTTATATTTAATCTTTAGGTATCTTACCATTAAAATTTTATTTTTCTGAGCATTATATCTGTTAATACATATCAAAATAACACAACTTTTTTATATTTATGTTAAATATCCCGTGTGATGCTAAATAATTCCTTAACACATAATGAAAAACTTGTTTTGTATGGTTTGATACGCTATCCTCCTCTGAATAATCGTGAGCTTTCCCAGACCCTGGGCCTAAAACAATCCACAGTAACCGCAATACATCGAAAATTGAAACAAAGAGGATATATTCGAACCGTTCGAGTACCACTATTACAGAGCCTTGGGAGTGAGATGTTGGCTGTTACCTACAGTGTCTTCAGTTCTTCGATGTCACTAGATTCCAGGCTTCAAATCAGCGCGGACATTGCGGAAAAACACGATGAGGTGTTTTGGGCAGTGAGTGAAACAACCCAGGGCATCTCCCTTCAAATATCGAAGAATTTCACTGAAATAAAAATGAATATTGAAAGGCTCGAGAAGGCTTATTGTAAACATAATGTAACCAGCGAGCCAAGTATTACGCTTTTACCCTTTCCTTTTAAATTATCCAAAGTCATCAATTTCTTTGATTTTGCACCATTCTTGAATCAAATCTTTGATTTAAAGAAAGGTGATAATGAGCAGGTGCCTGCTTACGGGGGTGATAATAATGGTGTTTTTCTCAACGAATCAGAAAAACCAGTCTATCATGCATTAATAAAATATCCCAGCCTTTCCGACAAAGAACTGGCTGAAATCCTTTCGATATCCAGACATACCATTGCAAGGGCAAGAAAAAAATTTGAGAACGATGCTCTTATCAAAACCATCCGAATCGTGGACCTGAAAAAACTCGGATTCGAGATACTGGTTCTTAATCACTTCTCATTCAACATGAAATTATCTGAGGGGGAAAAGAAAAGGGGAATTGAAGCACTGATGGAAAATAAACAGCCAATCTTCATGGTCTTGGGGGATGTGGAGGGTGTTTCACTGGTCCCGTACAAATCGTTCGAGGAATACAGAGAATGTTGCGGAAAGATCGCCGACCTCAATAAAAAAATCGGTATGTTCTCGAAAGCCCCGACCAGTCTGCTCCTATCCACTACATCAATGACCCATATCAAGGACCATGATTATGCGCCTCTGACTAAGAAAATATTGGGGATATATGTTGATTGACAGCCAGAAACGCCTTTGCAAATAATATTGAACTTTGAGTATCATTTTTCTCATATAATGAATTCAGAAATGATTTCAGGTAAATAATCTCAGATAGGCACATTTCATTTTCTGTTCCCACATCGAATGAGTATAAATTCAGTTGGCTAGACATTGCATCAGGCAACTAAAACCCGTTATTTAATATTATCTGTATAGTCATATTTTTTGTTTATGATTTGGTTAGTTATTTTATCGGTTAATGTGGCAGAATAATAATGTGATGCAGGCACTTCTTTTTTCAACATTAATTATTTCAAAACAAATTTCTAGACCGCCTGCAAACTTTTATAGTGGTTGGGCATTTCAGAACTCCCGAATGGGCCGGTGGTCTAGTGGTTTTGGTGCGTGCAAAAGCCCGTGCCACCGCAAATGACGTCGCCTTTACAAGGCGAAGATCGGCTGTTCAATTCCGCCTCGGCCCACTCTGGTTTTTTTAATTTCATACGTGGGGTCCAGGCTAAGTCGCGGTCAGATGTGGCCGCTCCTTCCGCCCCCTCTCCCCCTCACAGTTAAACATATATCCAAGTAATTTCTTTCATATCTTATTAGGTTAAGACCGAGGGGAATACCATGATGAAACAATCTGACTCCGGAATCGCATTGAGACTGACCGCCCTGGCCATAGCGCTGGTGTTCTGCATAGGCATGTTCGCGCCCATGACGGCCGGCAGTGTCCCGGCCGCGCAGCCCGTCCCGGCTGCCGCACCGGTGCCGGATGAGCCGGACACGATTGAGCTGCAGCCGAATGCGAGTGTGGGGAAGGATACCTGGATCCGAAGTCTTATTGTAAATGACAATTTCGGTGTCAACACTCTAATGCCAATTGGAAGTGCAGGAGGGGAATCATTTGTTGGTCTGATCCAATTCGAATTGCCCAGCAACAATGTCGCTACTCTTCAACAAGCCACTCTCTCAATGTACAATCAAAGGGCCAGTGCCGGAACTAATGTATCAGTACATGGAGTCTCGGTTATTTGGGAAGAGGGAGAAGGGGATTTCAGCACGGACGCTTCCAATTGGACCTATAACACAGATACTACAACATGGACAACACCAGGTGGAGATTATTATCCACTGAATTCCTCGATGGAAGTCAGCGTATTAGATACCTGGTATTCATGGGATGTCACAAATATTGTAGGAAGCTGGATGAATGGATTATGGGACAATAATGGTTTCTTGTTAAGAACAGATACCAATGACTGGGTTCAGTTCTATTCCAGCGATTATTCAATGGAACAGTACTGGCCCAAGCTCACAATCACATACGCCGCCGAGATAACCGACCCGGTCCCTGCCCAGGTCTTCCAGGAGGACGACCCGGCACGGGATATCGCGCTGAATGGAAGGGCGAACGGCTCGATAGAGCATGTCTCTAACATTGCCAATACATCGCTCCAGCATCCTTTCTGGGGTAGCATGGCCAATATGTATCATTTGATGACTCTTTACAATGCAAATGAAATCGGCGGTGAGGGACAGATAAGAAAACTTTCATTCAATCGCACCGCCTTAACCGATACTGGCATCTTCAATAATGTGAAAATCATGATGACCCACACAACCGCTACCGCCCTCGACCCCACCACATTCGCGATAAACAATGTGACTACAGGAGCGGCCATTGAGGTATTCAATGAGGCAAGCATATTTCTCAACTCTTCATCATTGGACAGCTGGATACATTTTGACCTCAACGATAATTTCACATATGATTCACAGTACAATTTGATAGTTTGGATAGAATGGTCGGGCGACGGTGGAGACGATGTCAGCCTGGACGCAACCATCACCGGTCCGGTCAAATTCCTTCAGTACAACGATAATACCGCCGCCCTCTTGGGGTGGTCGAGGCAGCTGGTCACGAAATTCACAACCGACGTCGTGGACAACGCCGTCGTGGATGAGGGAACTACCAGCAATGCCTACCCGTTCTGCCCAGGAGTGGAGCCTCAGATGAGGATGCAGATGCTGTACAACAAAACGTTCATCAACCAATCGGGCATCGTTGACAAAATATGCTACCAATCGGCAACGGCAGGTCCCGCGACTGGCACGTTCAACGATCTGAGCATCAGGATGGCTCATTCGACAAACGGTTCCTTGGACACGGTCTTCGAGGCCCATCGCACGGGTGCTTGGGTGGAGGTTTTCAATAAAGCAACATATGATATATCCACTACAGGCACACCTGAATGGATTGAATTTGACCTACAAAATACGTTCAATTACAACGGTATCGATAATCTGTTGGTTGACATAAGGTGGACGGGTGCTTCGGGCAATTTTATATGGCTGCAAACAAGGAGTTTAGGATATGATTGCAGGGCTGGTGCGGGCGATTCATCCGCAACCACGGCCGATTACACAGACGGCACTTTCTACAACATCCAGGTCCTCTTCACCGACTCCGTCTCCCTCACCTGGTCCGCCACCAGCAGCGACCCGACCCTCTTCGCGGCGGGCGTGGTGAACAACGAGCTGCGCATCACCCCGCAGCCCGATGCGTTCGGCACAGGCACGGTTAGCCTGCGCCTGACAAACACGGAAAACGGCGGGTATGCCACTCAGTTGATACCGGTCACCATAAGTGCAATTAACGACGCGCCGATTCTGGCGGCCCTTCCCGACATCATATGCGTTGAGGATATTCCCAGGATTATCGACATTGCGGCCAGCATGTCGGACATCGAGGACGACATATACAATCTGGTGGTCATCGAGGATTCGGCCTACGCCAACGTCTCGGGCACCAATATCACCTTCCTTTACCCGGAGGGCGTGGCATTTGAAACTGTGTCCGTCACCATAAGCGACCCGGGCGGTCTCAGCGACATGAAAACATTCTTGGTGAATGTCACCCAGATAAACGACGAACCGTATTTCACGGGCTTCCCTGCCAACGTAACCTGCGATGCCACAATGCTCAAGACACTCAATCTTGTGTCTGCCGATGAGGAATCCGCATCCAATGACCTGACGTTCTTCACCGCCTCTCCCTATGCGAACATTACCGGGCACACGCTCCAGCTTCTGTACCCCAAGGGAATCGGCACCGACCAGATTACGGTATTCCTGGTTGACGAACTGACTTACGGAACCCAGAACAATGTGAGCTATCTGCTCAATGTGACAATAATCGACCATCCCGACGTCGTCGCGCACACCCCGACCGGAACCGCAGTGCCAGTTATAACCACAATCCAGGCTACTTTCGACATGCCTATGAACACCACCAAGGTCGAGAGCGCTTTCAGCCTGAAACTCGGCACAACCGCCATCAACGGCACATATTCATGGAACGCCAACGGAACGGTAATGACCTTCACCCCGGACACCCATCTCACAAACGGCGTCTATGATGTCGAGATAGCGTCCAGCGCGGAAACCGCGAACGGCATCAAGATGCTCTCGGCATTCAGGTGGAACTTCACGGCCGCCCTGGGAACCTTCGACGGCGATGGTGACGGCATGCCGGACCAGTGGGAAATTGATAACGGGCTTGACCCGAATGTTGATGACGCTGACGGCGACCTGGATAATGATGGGATGCCCAACATCTACGAGTACGAGCAAGGCCTTGACCCGGCTGTCAACGATGCCGACGGCGACGCCGACGGCGATGGCGCCACCAACCTGGAGGAATACGAAGCAGGTACAGACCCCAATGACCCCAAGAGCGTTCCGTCGGAATTCGGCTGGATTATGTGGATAATGTTGATAGCTGTCATCGCCGCAGTCGTTCTGGTGGTTGTGCTGCTAATGAAGCGCGGCAAGAAACCCGAGCCGGAAGCACCCTATCAGGAAGGTAACTATCCGCCGCCACCGCCGTCGGAGGGATACCAGCAGCCCGGACCGGATAACCAAATGCAACAGCCCGAGGCATATCAGCAACCCGGACCGGAGCAGCCGCCTGAAGTGGGACCGGGGACTCTGCCCCAGGAATAAGCAGCCAACAGCAAAAAACTGCCAGGCACAGTTCTGGCAGTTCTTTTTCATTTTTCCGGGATTCATTTGTTTGCTTCGATTATTAATTTCACGGTCTTTTCAACCCAACAATTAATAACAAATCTTAAATATTTAATAATCATATACATCTCTGTGGTAAAATGAATCGTTCACAGTTGTTGCTCGTACTGGTCACCCTTACCGTCGTTGCCGCCCTCATCGGCGCCTCGCTGTACGTGGGTGTGTTGAAGGATGATGACCGACTCCAGGTAGTTGCCAGTTTCTATCCGCTGGCCTACATGGCCCGGGAGATTGGTGGTGAGCGCGTGACCGTGACATGCCTCATCCCATACAATTCCGAGGTTCATGCCTGGCAGCCTTCTCCCAGCGACATCATCGCCGCTGACAATGCTGATGTTCTGTTATACAACGGCGCCGGCCTGGACCCGTGGTTCGAGGAGGATATCCTTCCGGCCTTGGGGGACAATGAAAGGATAGTCGTCGAGACCACGCATGGCCTGGAACTCGATGATACCGGCCTTCTGGCGGGAACCCGTCAGGACGACGATCATGACCATGGCGATGTCGACCCTCACACATGGGTCAGCCCATTCATCGCAAGGCAGCAGGCCGAAAAGATTTACGAAGCCCTGGTGGAGGCGGACCCGGAGGGCGAATCACACTATCAGGCAGGGTGGGCGAACCTCTCCGCCAAGTTTGATGATTTGGACTCCAGGTACATGGCCGAACTGGCCGTCAAGACCAACGGAACGGTGATAGTTGCCCATGCAGCATATGGTTACCTGGCACAAAGGTACGGTTTCGAGCAGCACGGGGTTATAGGCCTCAGCGCGGACGAGCAGCCAAGCGCTTCAGTCATTGCAGGTATATCCGACCTCATGGAAGATGAAAGCATATACACGCTCTATGTGAACCCCATCTACTCCGACGCATACATCCAGACATTGAAAACTGAGATACAATCAAGGACAGGTAATGACGTGTATGTCCACAAACTCTATCTGATGCTCGGTCCGACCGACGGCCTTGATTACCTGGAACAGATGGAACAGAACCTTGAAAATCTGAAATACGGATTGGTGGGCTGATGGAAAGAAAGCCTGTTCTGGAAGTCAGGAACCTGGACATCTCCAGGGGCAATGAATCGGTTGTGAGGGATGCGAATTTCACCATATACAGCGGAGAATACGTCGGCATAATCGGGCCCAACGGCGGCGGCAAGACCACGCTGTTGCTCGGCATTCTCGGGTCATTGAAACCGGACCGGGGGTCCATACAGATACTGGGTCAGGAACAGGATAAATTTCGCCAGTGGGAAAAGGTAGCATATGTATCCCAGAATGCGGTGAATTTCGATTCCAGTTTTCCAATGACAGTGAGGGAAATGGTTTCCCTGGGCCGGGTGGGCAGCCTGAACCTGGGGAGAAAATTGAGCCCGGCGGATTGGAAGGCCGTGGACGAGCATATCCAATTGTTGGGCCTGGAGGAGCTGGCTGAAAAGAGAATCGGCCAATTATCCGGGGGCCAGAAGCAGCGCGTGTTCGTTGCCAAGGCCATGGTGCGGAATCCCGAAATACTGTTCCTGGACGAGCCGATTGCCGGTGTTGACCCGGAAACCCAGGAAGCGTTTTACAAGAAGCTCAGCGACCTGAACGTTGCCAAGGGCGTTACCATAATCATTGTTTCCCATGACCTTGCTGCGGTTTTCTGCCGCATGTCCAAGGTGCTTTGCGTGAGCCGCGATGTCCATGTTTCTGAGATAGGCGAGGATTTCGAGCCGACCGAAATTCTGCGCAAGGCATACGGGGAGCATTTCCACTTCGTGTATCACAAGCATGAGTGCAAGGGGGATTTCCATGATTGATCTGCTGGCCATATTCGGATACAAATTCTTCCAGAATGCGCTGCTGGGTGGAATTATCTCCGCCGCCGCATGCGCCTGGGTCGGCCTGTTCCTGATTCTCCGCAGGGAGTCCATGATGGGTGACGGGGTCGCACACACGGCATTCGGCGGCATAGCCATCGGTCTCCTTCTGGGCATCTCTCCGCTTCTCACGGCCCTGGTCATCTCGGTTATTTCCGTCCTGGGCATATCTTACATGAAGAAGAAGGGGCTGGCCAATTCCGACGCGGCCATTGCCGTCATAATGGCCCTGGGTTTTGCAACCGGTCTGATAATCATTTCGCTGGCAGGCGGTTTCAACGTGGAGCTTTTCAGCTATCTGTTCGGCTCCATACTGACAATAAACACCTGGGACCTTGTACTGGTCACCGCACTGGGCCTTACCACTCTTACTTTCCTGGGCATATTCTACAAGGAATTGCTGTCCATGACATTCGACGAAGATGCGGCCAGGATGACTGGCATACCGGTCAGGGCCATGTCCGTTGTCTTCAACATACTGGTTGCCATGACCATAGTGGTCTCCATAAAGGTAATCGGCATCGTACTGGTCACCGCCCTCATGATAATTCCCGGGCTGGCAGCCCTGCAGCTCAACCTGTCTTTCAGAAAAACCGTGGGCGCGGCCATCACATTCGGGACCATCAGCACCTTTGCGGGTCTGGTTCTCTCCTCATTCTACGACCTGGCCACCAGCGGCGTCATAGTATTCACCGCCGCCGCCATATTCGGCTTCGTGGCTCTTTACAGGAGGCTGGCATAGATGACCAAAGGCCTAAACGGAACGAAGATAGTTTCCCTCAGCCTCCCCAACAACATACTCCGGGATATCGATTCCGCCGCCGACGAGATGGGCTACTCCAGCCGCTCCGAACTTGTGCGGGACGCGGTGCGTGCGTTTCTCCGGGACAGGTCGGAAATTTCCAAGCTGGAAGGCCACATCAATGGTGTACTCATCCTGGTGTATCATCATGATTCAGCGGCCCAGGTCTCGGAAGTACGGCACCGTCACATGTCAGTATTCAAATCATTCATGCACGCAGATTTCGACGGCGGCGATGATTGCTGCGAGGTCCTCATGTTCTGCGGCGAAGCGAACGATGTCAAGGAATCGTACAACCAGCTTTCAACCCTGGTGGGCGTGAAGGAAGCGAGGATATTCCTGGCCTGAATTAATCAAATTTTAGATTTTAGATTTTAGATTTATGCTTGGAATATGCAACGCCGTCAATCCGTCGTATATCTACAATCTACAATCCCCAAATCTACAATCGTCGTATATCTACAATCTAAAATCGTCAATCTACAATCGCCAATCCATCATCCTTTTATCGGACTTCATCTTTCCAGGTTTCATGGCATTGTTGCCCGATTACGGAGACACCAACGACCCCAATGTCAGGGCCAAGTACGGCAAGTTGGAGGCCAAGGTGGGCCTGGTCGGAAACACGCTGGTGTTCGTGGGAAAGCTCTTGCTGGCAATAATGGTGGCCAGCGTTGCAATCCTGGGTGATTCCCTGAACCATCTCATGGATATTGTTGTATCCGGCGTTATACTCTATTCCTTCATAGTGGCCGCGAAGCCGGCCGACGTGCACCACCCCTACGGGCACGGACGAGCCGAGTCCATCCTGGCGATAATTGTTTCTTTTCTGGTCATCGCCATGGGCGTCCTGGTGATTCACGAAGCGCTTTCCAGCCTTGACAGTCCCAGCATATCGGCGGACCTTTCCACCGTGCTGCTCATGCTTGTATTCACTGCCGTGAAAATCTTCCTGGCTCTGTTCGCGTTCTCCGTTGCCCGGAAGATTGACAGCACCGCAATTCGCGCGGACGCGTGGAATCATCTCTCCGACTCCATGATATCCATCGCTGTCGCCGTGGGCGTGGCAATTACTGTTTTGTTCCCGGCCTACAAGATTCTGGACCCGGTGCTGGCCATCGGAATCGGTCTGTTCGTGATAGTCGTGGGCATCAAGCTGGTGTATGATTCAGCATACAGTCTCATGGGCAACGCACCCGACAAGGCAACCCTTGAGGCCGTTGAAAAATGTGCCCGCCAGGTTCCGGGCGTCATCAATGTTCACGGCATCGAGATTCATGAGTACGGGGCGTTCAAGGCCATCAACATGCATGTCCGGGTCGCAGAAACAATGGGCGCGAAGGACGCCCACGAGATAGCGGAAAATGTCGAGAAGGCCATTCGGGAGACGTTCAAGACCCGACCCCTGGTCCATATCGACCCGGTAAAGCGGCACTGCGACCAATGCGAGCTGGACATGATTGAGGGCATTGCGAAGACCTTCTCGGGCGTCATATCCGTGCACAAGGCCATGCTCCAGCATACCGGCGATGGTTCCATCGTGGACATGCATGTCCTCATCGACGGAAAGACCAGCGTGGAGAAAGGTCATAAACTCGTCCATGACATAATGACCAAGGTGAATGAGACATTCCCGGACCACAGGATAGACATCCACCTGGAACCCTGCACCGGTAATTGCCCGGCATGCGCCGAGGAATGCGAGAGGAAGGGTTCCGCATGAGGTTGCTGCCTCCGGCCGAATACGGGATGGCCGCAAAATTGCTGGATGAAGTGCCTTTCAACACGCTGTTCGCCGGGACGGTGCTGGAGGGCCACATGCTCGGTTCCGTGTATGCCGATGGTTCCAACCGCACGTTTCTGATTGTCCACCCCTATGGCATGTCCCTGCTGCTCGGACGCACCGACAGTCATGAATTCAACAGGGACCTGGAAGCATACATGATGAATGCCGACAGGCGCAGAAAAAGAACCGAGTGGCTGCAGATATATCCTCTTGATTGGGTGCCCGTTATCGAGAACATTCTCGGCGGAAATTTGGTCCGCAAATCGGCCGAACCGCAGGTGGACGATCCGACCAGAGTAATGGTGCTGGAAAGGGTGAACTTCCGGTTTGACATGGATAGATTCCCTGCCGCACATTCGCCGCCGCCCGGAATGATTGTCAGAACAACAGCAGAGATGTTCGAAAAAATACGCGGCCAGATTGTTCCCCGGTACTTCTGGAGGGATGCGGAGCACTTTGTCAGTGACGGCGCGGGATTCAGCCTGATTATGGAAGAAAAGTCTGTCTCAACAGCTTTCTCCGCTTTCGTTATCGGCAACCGGCTGGAACTGGGCATCGAAACGGCTGACGGATTCCGCGGGAAGGGATATGCCGAGCATGTGTCCAGAGCGCTCATCGAATTCTGCGTGGAGAACGGTTACGAGCCGGTCTGGTCATGCCGCGGCGATAACATCGGCTCGTTCAGCCTCGCAGTGAAATTGGGATTCGAGCCCACCCTCCGGATACCGCATTACAAACTGGCAATATGAAATTCATGCGCCTTTTAAATCGGCCAGCGCGGCTTCAGTCTTCCTGAGCCATATCCCCATCCCCATCTTCCTGAACTCTCCCAGGGCCTTTTCCAGCAATTTTTTTGCTTCTTCCGTTTCGCCCATCATCTTGAGGCACAGACCGGTATCGTAATCAATCATTGACAGGAGCGAGGTGTCTCCGACGTCAGAGAGCAGCTCCCGCGCCTGTTCGTACGTATCCATGGCCAGGGGAAATTCGCCCATGTCCCTGTGAATGGTCCCGAGAACGTAAGTCGAGGCCCCTTCCTCGCGCTTCGCGCCCAGCTCCCTGGAGAGTTCCAGTGCCATATTGGCGTAGTTTAGCGCAGCATCGAACTGCTCCATCTTCGTGTGGACGTCCGCCAGGCCATAATAATTGTAAGCCAGGATGTGCTGGTCCCCTATCTCCTTGCATATTTCGACGCTCTCCAGCTGGCAGTCGATACCCCTCTGGTTCTGCTCCAGGTCCGGATACACGTAACCAAGGCTGCTCAGGGCCCATGCAACGCCGTTTCGGTCTCCTGTCATCCTGTAGAGTTCCAGCCCCCTGAGATGGTATTCCAGTGCTTTCTCAACATCACCTCTGGAGTGCAGCAGATTGCCGATATTGTCAATCGTACTGGCCGTGCCGCTCTTGTCTCCAACCATCTCCCCATATTCCAGACCTTCCATGAAGTATTCCAGGGCTTCATCCAGGCGGCCGGTCTCCATGTAAACAACGCCGATATTATTCAGCGTGCTCTCCTTGCCACTATCGTCTCCTATCTTCCTCTGGATGATCAGGGCGTCCTGGTAATGCTCCAGCGCCTTCTCGAAATTGCCACGGAACCACCATGTGATGCCCATGAGGCGATGCGCATCCGCAATCTCTTTTTTCACGTTGAGGCGCGTCGCATCCACCATCGCGCGACCCAGGAGTTCCAGCGCTTTGTCGTATTCACCTTTCCTGACATGGTTCAGAGACATGGTTGTAAGCAACCTGCACCTCACCGGGTCATCACAATCGCCCAGTATCTCAAGTCCTGTCTGTGCGGCAGTGATACCGCTCTCGTATTCGCTGTGTTTCTCGAAGGCGTGGGCCATCTTTCTGTATAAATCCGCTTTTCTGACGGTTTCTTCTGCGATTTCTATGGCGTTGGAGTACCCAACAATAGCACGTTCGCAGTCGCCCACCAGGGTGTATAGGTCCCCGAGCCATTCGTTGATGCGCACTATCTCTTCAGGTAATTTCACAATCTCCAGAGCATGGTTGTAGAACACTATGGCCTCCCCGTTGGCGTATTCTTTCCTGGCCCGGTCCCCGGCGATGACCAGGTACTTCGCGGCCCTGGGGTCCTTCGCCTCAAGGAAATGATGAGCCAGTTCACCGGCAATGTCTTTCTCCCTGCCTTCGAACAATTTTTCATAACTCTGCGCCACCGCGCGATGAT
The DNA here is from genome assembly GCA_013791785.1 of Methanobacteriota archaeon. Classification (GTDB taxonomy): domain Archaea; phylum Thermoplasmatota; class Thermoplasmata; order SG8-5; family SG8-5; genus UBA147. The sequence continues at coordinate 5,755 of VMTD01000107.1, read as the reverse complement.
ATTCAATCCTCAGTTCGTTACCGATGCTCCCGTAGAGAACGTCCCTTATCTTGCAATGGTCGAAATGGTATTTTGATTCACTGGAATGGATGAGCTTGTGGATTTTTTCAATCTCGTTCAGGTTCTTGAGGAGCGACATCCGATTCATGTCTAGGGTCTGGCCGACCACGTCGCTGCCGAACCGTTCCCCCACGACACTGGCGCATTCCAGAATTTCGTACTGCGTTTTCAGCAGCCTGTTCAGCCTTCTCTGGATGACATCGAATATCTTGGAAGGCAGATGCATCTCGCTGAGCGGCTTCTCCATGACCCAGATATCGCCGCTTCTGCGGACGAAGCCCTCGTCCACCAGCAGTCGCAGGATTTCCAGGACGAAGAACGGATTTCCGTCGGTTTCCGTGTGGATTTTTGCGTAAAGTTCTTCGGAAAATTCCGCGGGGCCCAGCGAGCCAGCCACGATGCCTTGAGTGCCGTCCTTGCCCAGTCGTTTCAGCCGTATCTCGGTGAAAAGCGATTCTCTGCTCATGTTCTGCAGAGTGGTCTCCAGGGTGTGGGGGGTGCCGTCCGGCCGCGGAACTATATCCTCCGGGCGGTAAGTCCCAAGTATGAAAACCTTGCCTGAACGCGTGTTCCTGGAAAGGTAATGCAGTAATCCGAGCGTCGACGGATCGGCCCATTGAAGGTCGTCGAGGAACAGCACAAGCGGTTTCAGGGCAGACGCCCTTTGCAGTCCCAGAAGTATGTTATCGAACAGGTTCTCCTGCCTCAGTCTTGGGTCGTCCATGACGAATGCCCCGTCATACCTGGCCGAAGTGACCAATTTCATCAATTTTTCTTCGGCCCAGCCGCACTGGGAAACATCCACTATGTCCGGCCTTATCTTTTCCCCCACTTCGGCCAGGATCCTGTCCATGTCATCTATCAGAAATTCATTTTCCGCACCCTCTATCACCATCGCCAGCGAGAATTTTCCCCTGGACTGGACCAGAATACGGTAGCCGGAATGGCTTATGGAGCTGAACTCGCCGATGCCGCTGGACTGACCCATCATCCTCAGAGAATCGGAGACGAAACTGGATACTGCCTTCAGCATTGCCGCGAAGATGTCTGCATCCATATTGCTCTTGGTGCGTTCGGCCCGGGCGAACAGCATCCCAGCATCGTTCATCAGATAGCCCGACAGAATTTTCGGCGGCGGGGTTCCGGCAACCAGTTCCTGCATACCGCCTTCCCTGAGTGCCTCCTTCACCGGCATGAGCGGTTCAAGGCATTCAGGCAGGCACCAGCCCCGGATGAGAGTGGCACCGTCGCTTTCCGCAACGGACATTATTTCAGAAACAAGGCGGGTCTTGCCTATGCCGGCCTCTCCCGATACAAGGTAAGTAGAACCGCTTCCGGCGACGGAACGTTCGAAAGCCTGTGAGAGCAAGCCAAGTTCATTCAACCTCCCGACCATCTCTGATTTCAATAACGATTGCCCTTCCATTATCATCGGTTATGCTGTCTATTGGTAAAAGGATTTCGCGGTTACACTTGTGTTAACAATTGCTTGAAATTTAGCCAGTGAAATGATATGTTGGAATGCTCACCAGCCGCGGTTTCCGCCGTCACGTTGCCTGTCACGGTCGCCCTGTTTGTTGCGGCCGTCTCGGTCACCGCGATTGCTGCGACCGCTTCGGTCGCCGCGTCCGCCCTGGCTGCTCCTTCCCCGGGGACCCTGGGACTGCTGGCTGCGCGGCTTTCGGCTATGCGGTTTTGCGGTTCTGGGCATTTCCTCTTCGGCTTTCAGTTCGACCCTGGACATGTACGGTATCTCGCTTACCACCGGAATCGGCTGCCTGATGAGTTTCTCTATGTCCCTGATGAACGACTGTTCTTCGGGACTGCAGAGGGATATGGATATGCCGCGGCAACCGGCTCGGGCCGTTCTGCCTATGCGGTGAACGTAAGTTTCTGCAATGTTGGGAATGTCATGGTTTATCACGTGGGTTATGCCTTCGACGTCAATGCCGCGGGCTGCGATGTCCGTGGCCACAAGCACTCTGATACGGCCTGCTTTGAAATCATCCATGGCCTTCTGGCGGGCGCTCTGGGTCTTGTTCCCGTGTATCCCCGTTGCACTTATGCCGGCCCGCCCCAGTAGCCGAACCAGTTTGTTGGCACCGTGCTTCGTCCGCGTGAATACAAGCGCCCGACTGGCGCCCGGGTCCTTGAGAATATTGACCAGCACTGTGGTTTTCTGCCTGACTTCCACCATCATCAGTCGCTGCTCGATGAATTCTACGACCGGCCTTTCCGGAGTAACGTCCACCCGCACCGGGTCATGGACCATGGTTTTTGCTAATTGTACGACCTTCGGGGGCATTGTTGCCGAGAGAAACATTGTCTGCCTCTTCTTCGGAACGTATCCGAGAATTCGCCGGACGTCGGGTATGAAACCCATGTCCAGCATACGGTCCGCTTCGTCCAGCACGAATATCTCCACGCTGTGCAATTTGATGTATCCCTGACCGATGAGGTCCAGTAACCGGCCTGGCGTCGCCACCAGAATGTCGACACCCTGGCCCAGGCTCTTCACCTGGGGACCCTGCCCCACACCGCCGTACACGACTACCGTGCTCATTTTCAGGTATCTGGTGTACATTTTCAAATTCTGATGAATCTGAGCAGCCAACTCCCTAGTCGGTGTAAGGATAAGCGACCGAACGACTCCGCGTTCGGGCTTACGGGGATTTTTGGCCAGGTGCTGGATAATTGGCAATGCGAATGCCGCCGTTTTCCCTGTACCTGTCTGGGCGCATCCCAGCAAGTCCCGGCCCGCAAGCAACGGCGGTATAGCTCTGATCTGAACCGGTGTCGGTACTGTGTATTCGATATCGCGTAATGCGTGGCTGATTGGTTCAATAAAACCAAAATCGGTGAATTTCTGACTGTCCATGAAGAAACCTTCGATGTCACTACCAAGGCCAGGGGGTATTATAAGTAATCGGTTGAATAGAGGTTGTCAATATATTAGTGATTTCTTGGATTACTGTTCATGACATGAATATACTGGCCAAATAATCATACCTGCTAAAAAAAGCGGTATATCACTAAAGACTTGACAGCCTCGCCATAATCACCTCATTTCACAGAATACTAACATTTTGGGTAAGAGTTCAGTATTATGAAGTTTGCTCGTTAAATTGTAGATTTTAGATTGATGCTTCCAGTATGCTGTTTTGTCAATCTTTTTTAGTGAACAGTGAATAGTGATAAGTGAAAAATGAAAAACGTAGTATTTTCGTCCTTGAGAGCCAATTCTTTCACCATTTACTGTACATATGCCGAGAACGCTCAGTCCTTCAGGGCTGAGATGAATTGGCATGAACAGTAAACGAGATAGACCGTTGCATGCCGTGCTCATGTAATCAAAGTAAATCGAAGTCAATGTTGCTTCGATTGATTAGGCATGCAACTTATTGTGTGAACTTCCAGCCCCGAATCAGCGAGCAATACCTTCAAGCGATAACGCCAGTCCCTTTAGGGGCTGGTAGTTTACCTCCCAACGTCACTTTTCACTATTCACTTTACACTTTTCACTATTCGCTTCGGCCAGTCAATAAGTCCGTAAATCTACAATCGAAAATCTAAAATCTACAATCGTTAGATATTCATTTCACTGAATACTTACTATGGGGCATAGGATTTATACCGATTAATGCCTGCCATGTAGCCATGGAAAAACCCGGCGGAGGGCCGTCGCACAAAGGCGTTCAGACCCTGTTAGGCAATCCGAGGAAGGCAATTCTCAAGTTGGCGCTTCCCATGATACTGGCCATGTCAGTTCAGACGCTGTACAATCTTGTGGATGCCATCTGGGTATCTGGCCTGGGGACCAACGCCCTCGCCGCTGTCGGTTTCTTCTTTCCGTTCTTCTTCATGATGATGGCCCTTGCAACCGGTATCGGAACCGGCGGCGGCGCGGCAGTTTCCAGAAGAATCGGCTCCGGAGACAAGGCCGGCGCGGATAGCGTGGCTACCCACACAATGGTGATTATGGTGATTGTCGCGTTATGCATAACCCTACCGTTCCTTCTGCTGGCCAGGCCCATATATACCGGCCTCGGGGCAGGGGATGTAGTAAATGATGCGGTGGCATATTCCAATGTGATATTTGCCGGGGCGGTGATAATATTCTTCAGTTTCGTGGCCAATTCCCTGCTCAGGGCGGAGGGCGATGCAAAAAGGGCCATGTTAGCCATGATACTGGGCGGTATTTTGAATATCATTCTGGATCCCATATTCATATTCGGCCCATCCCATCCCGGCGTGTTCGGCTCTTTCGGCCTGGACATGGGCGTTGCGGGTGCGGCATGGGCGACCCTGCTTTCCATAAGCGTATCTTCAATGCTGCTCTTCTACTGGCTATTTCTTCAGAAAAGCACCTACATCCACATGGTCTTCAGGGGCTTCAAGTTCAAGATGGAGGTGATTCGGGACATATTCAGGGTAGGGCTTCCGGCGTCTGTCCAGCAACTGTCCATGTCAATAACGGCACTGCTCATCAACTTGATAATCGTATGGACCACTGACAGCACAGACGGCGTTGCGGTGTTCGCAACCGGCTGGCGCGTATCATCCCTGGGGATACTTCCCCTCCTGGGCATATCCACTGCCGTTGTCTCGGTTACCGGCGCGGCATACGGCATGAAAAATTTCAACAAGATGGAAACGGCCCATCTCTACGCCACCAAGCTGGGTCTCACATTAGAGGTCGCAGTGGCAGCATTCATATTCATATTCGCAGCCCAGGTCACGCTCCTTTTCACAGCGTCCGCAAGCGGTTCGGCCATAGCTCCGGATTTCATCAATTATTTCAGGATAACTTGCCTGTTCTACCCCTTCGTGGCATTCGGGATGTTATCTTCTGCCATGTTCCAGGGAATCGGAAAGGGAATGAATGCCCTTCTGGTCACATTGCTGAGGACCGTGATTCTCACGCCGCCGCTGGCCCTGCTATTCTCCTCCGTAATGGGCATGGGCCTGGAAGGAATATGGTGGGGCCTGGTCATGGCCAACATCATCGGTTCGCTGACTTCATACACCTGGGCCAGGGCTTGCACCCGTAAGCTGAAACTCGAAAAATCGTCGGCCGACCTCTGAAATCTATTCATGTGGGTAATAATTCACTCCCAGAATCCATTCCCGGAGATTATCCCCTCGGGAATTTATTCAAGAGGATTACCCGCCTCTGGAATCCATTCTCGGGATTAGCCACCCCGAGAATCATCGCAGGGCTCGTCGTCCCCCATTGGTCTGGAGTGCTCCGGTCCGAATGCATGGGTACAGGCATCCATTGGTAAAATCACCATCTTACTTCCGCAGCATTCCGGTGCGTCGGCCGCTTCCTCTTTCTTCCCGCATTTCCTGCACTGAAATTCCTTCTTCCCTGTCATAGTTTCACCAGTTAATGATTGCGGGCGGATGCAATAAAACTTTGCATCGGATATAAGAGGTCACTGATGTGAAGCCACCTGCAACGGTAAGTGGTCCTTATCCCCAAGTTCTCCTCTATTGCTACAGATTGTTCTGCCAATAAATTATGGCTTTTTGATTTAACTGAAGCGGGAATTGATTGAACATGTCCTCGCCCACATACCGCGACTTTTAAGTCTGCGGATACGGGCGCTTTCAAGCTGCTCTTCCGCGAGGACTTGTTCAATAAAAGTGCTCCCCATCTATTCTGAAATTTCAGCAATCAGGAATAAATCTG
>VMTD01000038.1 GCA_013791785.1 Methanobacteriota archaeon | reverse complement strand
GTGAATGCACAGGCGTCTATATAAATCCTGCGCCGTGGTCGCTGGATTTGAATCGCCTGTGTTGTGTCTCCCCGTCCTTCCATTCTTCAGGATTGCTCACCGGGCGTTGGGAATACGTTTCGGTTCGCAACCGTGCGCTTTTCTGGCCAAGCGGCGTTACCAGGACGAAAAGCTCCGGCGAGGCATCACGGGTCGCTGGCGTCAATTCTAAATTGCTCTCGCTCCAGCTTCGCTACGGAGTGCCCTACGGAACTACGAGGGATGGCCTACGACGCCCGCCCTTCCGCTCCTCCGCTGACCCTTGGCTGCGCCAACCCCCTGCTCGGAGCGGTCATGTATAACCATTTTAAAATAATTTTTCAAGGTCTTCGATTTTAGGAACTCCTTCTATCTTCGTTTTTCCGATGACAACTGTAGGAAATACCTTGATTCTATCAATCCAGGCACAAAATGCTGGCCAGCTGTTCGCGATATTGTAAATATTATACTTTATTCCATTTTTTTCAGCAAAATTGATTACAATTTCCATCGCTTTGTTACAATTATTATCAATATAAGTTGGATCGTCAAGTAATATACCGGATTTACATGACATAGCGCCGTGAGCTGTCTCTTTCTCATATTCTCTAGTTGGCATTTGTAAACGGCCTTGACGTAATTCGTTGATGTAAACTTTAATTTTCATTGCTCTCCCGCGACTCCAGAAATCATAAATGTTGATACCAATATTTAAGTAAATTGGTACACCCTTTTGTAAACGGCCATCCCTCGTTAGCCAGTAGTTTGTTTTCGGGCACTCCTCCGCTACGCCAAGTGAATGCGAAAGGTGCTGTAAATACCTTTCGACCCTGCTCCCCGCCCTTCCATTCTTCAGGATTGCTCACCGGGCGTTGGGAATATGTTTCGGTTCGCAACCGTGCGCTTTGTTGATGTTCGGCGTTTCAAGGACACAAAGCTCCGGCGAGGCATCACGGGTCGCTGGCGTCGAAGCGACATTGGTTACGCTCCAGGGGCTTCAGGGTGATACACACCTTACCACATATTTACACTCTTATTAGTGATAATATATACCATAGAATGAACCAATTCATTATAAATGAACCTATAGCCATTGAGGTGCCAATTTTACCATTTTTTAAATAGGTTGAATTGCAGCCAAAAGAAAACGACAGAAATGAAAATATGGCACTGATAAAAAATGCTGTAAAATAATTATTGTTATCAAACACATAATATAGGATTAACGTGCAGATAAAAGTGTTGAAAATCAGAGCGAATGAGCCAAAAAGGAGAGATAAATTAGCATATTTTTTCTTTTTTGACAAAACATTTTTATAAACAATTGATTCATCTGGCTTTTCAACTTCTATGTGGTTTTCGATGTGTATCACCCTTCGCCCCCAAGTGAATGCACAGGCGTCTATATAAATCCTGCGCCGTGGTCGCTGGATTTGAATCGCCTGTGTTATGTCTCCCCGTCCTTCCATTCTTCAGGATTGCTCACCGGGCGTTGGGAATACGTTTCGGTTCGCAACCGTGCGCTTTTCTGGCCAAGCGGCGTTGAAAGGTCGAAAAGCTTCGGCGAGGCATCACGGGTCGCTGGCGGCGATGCGACATTGGTTGCGCTCCGCTCTCTCCTTTTGTTTATGGAAAACAAGGTTAGCCAGTCGTTCGCCAAGTGAATGCGAAAGGTGCCGTAAATACCTTTCGTTGCTGCTCCTCGCCCTTCGGTTGAACCTCAGATTCTCCTCCCCTTAGCTAGTTTATTGCTATAATCTAAATGCTGGGAGCCGTCGAACTTCTCGAAATTCTGAGTAGGGCAGGCCCACGTCTCTCATAGGACGAATTTCTCGAAGCGAGGCATCTACGGGTCGCTACCGTCAAAGCTAAAGTGTTCTCGCTCCAGGGGCTACGTGGAGATGTGTTCTATTATAAGAAATATTTTCTAAAAAGTATACTACCAGTAATTACACTTATCAAACTAGCAAAGAAAATGGAAATAAACGAGGGTATCCCCATATAATTCCCGATAAACAAGGTAATGTTAACAGATAATATCAAAAGTACAAACATAGCTGCAATTATTGTAAATAAATCGAGATAATCTTCTAAGAAATCGTCGAAAATACAATAATCATTCCAATCCATTTTATTAATTTTTGATAATGATTTATATTTAGAAAAATAGACCATTTGCATTGCAAGAAATCCAGAAGCAAAACAAAATCGCAAAGTACACCATTCCATTTCTGATGTTGGTCCTGTAAAAAGTCTTTGTTCTGGTTGTAACTCTATTATTTTTATAACAATGAAAGCTAAAAATATAAATTGTGAAAACAACAGTGCCCAGTAGTATTTCATTTCTAATCGATAAAATCTTGGTATAATTAGAATAAAAACTAATCCGAAAATAATTGGCACTATAACATATGGTAATATTTTTTCTATAAAAACTGTTTCTGGATCATACATTGCTGCTTCAAAAAATAAATAATAAATTCCATGAGCAATTAGAAAAATTCCATATGTCAATAATAGATAAGAAAAAGTGGGGATACCTATACCTCTTCCTTCTTTACTTTTTAATTTCATTTCCACACCTCTCCACTTGCCCCCAAGTGAATGCGAAAGGTGCCGTAAATACCTTTCGTTGCTGCTCCCCGTCCTTCGGTTGGACCTCAGATTCTCCTTCCCTCAGCTAGTTTATCGCTAGAATCAAAATGCTGGGAACCGTCGAACTCCTCAAAATTCTGAGTAGGGACAGGCCCACGTCGTTTGGAGGACGAATTTCTCGGAGCGGGGCATCTACGGGTCGCTGGCGTCGAAGGGAATTTGTTCTCGCTCCAGGTCTGAGCTTCGCTACGAAACGGTTGTGGGCTCTTTGTTGAGTAATTGCTTTCATGCACTCTATGAAACTACGAAACGGCGTTCGGTGGTCCCCCCACCCTTGCGCTCCTGCGCTGGCCCCCTTTCTGCGGAAAGCCCACCTGCTCGGAGCGCTTTACTGAGATTACGATTCTTTATTGATAATGTCTGAATCTTTCTCTTTCCTAAATCGATAGAATAGATAAATCGTGATTATTATAGCTACGATGAGTATAAGGATAATCCACCAGTATTCTCCGATTCCTCCGTTGGGATTATATATAATTGGTTCAGTTTGTGTTGTGAACTCCCATGAGTAACCAGATGCCAGATTGTTTCCTGCTAAATCCTTTGCACCTGTACCTACAGTAATGTTGTAGGTCGTATTGTATGATAAATTCCCCAATGGAGTTATCGTTAAAGTAGTATTATCAGCGTTCCAGCTATACCCTGAAATTTGAATCGTTGGCGATATAGTTACTGCATTCTGGACAGATATTCTATTCATTGGTTCATCGAATGTAATCGTTATGACAGTCGAGATAGAAATATTGATGCCAGAGGGCGTATGAGATACAACAGACGGGGGATATATATCAGATAGAGCGATTGAACACTCAAACGACCTATTCGTGTTGCCACTTGTATCATTGGCCCAGAAGAAGCACTCAATTTCACCCACCTCTTGATACAGCCAGGGCATTGCATAGCTCCAATTGTTGTTCCACTGGGGCATTGAAACATTATGATTTACGCCTTGCAAATCCGTGTAATTAATAAATACAGTATCAACAGCAACATCATCAGTGACCTCGATTGTGATATTTAATGTATCATCATCCAGTTGTGATACCAAGAAAGCACCGAACTCAGGTTTTACAACATCAAGAATTTGGACTTGATATAGTATTGTTTGATTGTCATTTCCACTTGTATCGTTAGCCAAAATGAAGTAAGAAATAATGCCAATATCATTCTGACCAGTAATCTCATAACTCCAATCGTCGTTATATTTGTTCATGGATAAATTATAATTATTACCAGCAACATCAATGTAATTCAAATAAACTTTATCAACTTCTACATCATCCGTTATTTTGGCAGTAATATTGATTAATTTGCCAACGTTTGCAGAGACTACTGGCACATGATTAATTTCAGGCTTAACGACATCATTAATCTGAATGGAATGCTCAACCGTCCTGTTATCGTTGCCATCAGAATCGTTAGCCCAGATGAAGTATTGGACATTGCCAACGGTATTTTGCCCTGGGATTTCATAACTGTAGTTTCCATTCCATTTATTCATCGAGACATTATAGTTTGTTCCGTTGACCCCAGTATAGTTCAGATAAACAGAATTCACGTTTACATCATCGGTCACATTCGCAGTAATATTGATAGTATCCCTAATATTAGCTGATGTAATTGGAGCATGATTAATCTCTGGGTCAGTAATATCAATAATTTGGATCTGATAAGTTATTGTCCGGTTGTCGTTGTCACTTGTGTCATTGGCCCAGATAAAGTAACTGACAAATCCAGAATTGCTTTGACCAGGTATCTCAAAACTGTAGTTTCCACCCCATTGATTCATCGTAATATTCTGGTTTACACCATGAACATCTGTGTAATTCAGGAATACCTTATTGACATCAATATCGTCTGTAATATTTGCTGTAATATTGATTAATTCGTCAATGTTAGCAGAGATTACTGGTGCATGATTGATTCGGGGCTTTGTCAGATCATTTATTTGAATCTGTTTAACCAATGTCATATTATCATTATCACTGGTGTCATTTACCCAGATAAAATAATCCACGAACCCAGTATTAGTTTGACCAGGTATGTCAAAACTGTAATTTCCGTCCCATTTGTTCATTGACACATTGGAAGGGGTTCCATTTACGCCAGTATAGTCTAGAAATACTTGATTGACAGCAACATTATCTGTGATATTCGCAGTTATATTAATCACATCGAAAATGTTGGCCGAAGCCACTGGCAGATGATTGATTTCAGGAGAGGTTACATCATAAATAGGTATTGAATAAACAGCGGTCATATTTGCATTGCCAGACGTGTCATTTGCCCAGATAAAGTATTGAACGGTGCCTATGTTATTTTGCCCTGGAATGTCGTAGCTCCAGTTGCCGTTCCATCGGTTCATAGAGACGTTGTAATTGGTTGCGTTTACGCCTGTGTAATTCAAAAGTACTTTATTCACACTTACATCGTCTGTTATGTTTACCGTGATGTTCGTTTGTTGACCGATGTAGGCAGTTAGAATTGGTACATGATTGATTTTAGGTGGATTAATATCTGGTATTTCATAGCGTTTGTAGTATATTTCACGATTACCATCTCGTTCATCTCTCCATACAATGTGGGTGAAATCATAAGTAGATGCAATTTTTGGTGTTGTAATGCTTGCCCCATCATAAGTAAGTCTTACCTCAGTACCCCAATTATCTCCTTCGTCAGTGGAATTACGATAGTATATTTCATTAGCAATTCCTGATCTCCAATCTAACCAGGCAATATGGACATAACCATTAGCTGCTGATATTGTAGGGTTGCTTGATGTTCCAGAATTACATATAAGTTTAGGAGTACTCCAATTGCCTCCACCATCTGTGCTGTTTACGTAATATAAATTATAAACGCTGGGGATTGCCTCATCCATCCACACAACATGAAGTTTTGTTTCATCAACATACATGCTTGCATCCCCATGATTGCTAGTGAGATTTGTTAACCTTCTATCCACATCTATGTTATTTAGCCCATCGTCCCAAGTTGCTCCATTGTCCAAACTTCGTTTATAGTAAATATCATATCTTGTAGGGCCATCTCTCCCATCTCCCCAAATGAAATGTACTGTATTTCCTATGGCATAAATTTCTCTTCTGCTAGAAGTATATGGTGCGTATGTCATCCTTCTATCTTGTCCAATGTTTCCTAATCCATCATCCCAAGTTATACCACCATCAATACTTCTGGAATAATAAATCTCTTCATTAGGGGGAATGGATTCCGATGAATTTCTACTATCAATCCAGATTACATGGATGTTTAATCCACTAACTGCAATGGATGGGGATTCTGACCGATCCGTATCATCAACTGAAATTATTTTTTCTGGAGTCCATGATTGACCATAATTTGAAGATTTTACATAATAAATTTCATAATCACCTACACCACCTTGGTACCATACAATGTGAATATTGCCCCATTCATCAACTGCAATATCTGGATTTCCAGAAAGATTTCCACTACTAGTAATTTGAATAGGATTTATCCATGTTAGTCCATTATCTTTTGAACACATATAGAATATTTCAGAAATGCCTAAAACGGGTCTGAACCAAACCATGTGTATTTCTGAACCATAGATTGCCAACTGTGGGTACATATCTGCATCAGAATTATTTGTAAGCCTGATGTCATCTGTCCAACCTAGGGGGATTCCTAGGCTCTCAATATTATATTTTGATGATTGACTCGGTAAACTGAAAACAGATATGGTCATCATTACCACTAAAACGAATACAGTCACTTTCGAACCGTTTTTGATCATCAATATATCATTATAACATTACTATAATATAATATTTACTAAAAGTAATAATTAAGAAACAATAATATAGTAGATAAGAGATGCATCCTTTGGAGGAAGATTATGATTGATATAAGAAAAATACTGAGCCTGTTTTTGACCGTGATTATGGTAAGTAGCAGCATTGCACTTATTGATTCTGCAGCGGCGAAGCCCGTTCCTGCTGTTGATGAAATTGATGATATAGAAAATAACATGCCAGACCTGCAGGTAACAGACCTGAGTGCAGATACCCCTCAGATATATCTCAATCAGAATAACGGATTGACTCTATCCCTATCCAACCAAGGCACTGCTATGGCTCAACAAGTTGTTGTTGTGGTTACTGATATTAAACCTGATTTGAGTGAAGAGATAATTGCATCGCTTCAATTTGGAGCAATTAAGGAAGGTAAAGAAAAGACAAGAAACATTGATTGGTTCCCAGAAGAAAGAGGGATTCATTATCTTGAACTCAATATCAGTGCAAGACAACAACCAAATCAGCCATCTTCGGGAGATATTGAATTGGAGAACATTATCCAGTCATCATTATTTTCTGTAACTCCACCACAACCATTAACGGAGCATTATAGCGACTGGATAGTAGATACTGTAATAGATCCCCCTTTTGCTAATGTTGATATCGTTTTGCATGATGTGAATTTAATAATAACAGAAACAGGCCATCTAACATTTGGGGAAAATGTGAATTTATTTATTGAGAATTCAGATATTTTTGGTAATTCTGGAATTGAAATTCAAGAATATGGAATTTTCGAGATAAATGGAGGTTTAAAAACAACAAAACTAGATAGAAGTACGACTTACTTTGATCATGCATATAAATTTATTAATAGAGGAACAATTGATTTCACTGGTGCTAATGTATTTTACACACACGGCCCACCAAACACTTCCCTAAAAGGCGGTATCCAGAACCTCCCAGGAAGCACTTGTATAATCAATAACTGCGATTTATTAGAGGCAGATACTCACACCTTGTATATTGATGAAAATGTGAATGTAGACATAAAAGGAAGCGACACCCATATCGGAAGTTTAAGTAGTACATCGACACAAGCAAACGGCCATGGCATTTTTGTAAAAGGAGCCACACCAGTCATCGAGGACGTTACGGTGCAGTACCAGAAACAGGACGGTATCCACATCGAGAACTCGGTGTCCGAGGCTCCGATACAGGCAGCGGATTTGTATAAATACGCTTCAAGTCTGCATGATTATCGTTTGACTTGTGGTCCGGACAATTCCGTAAAGCCGGTATCCGTGGCTGCGAACGGTGACGTGCTGGTTTCATATATCAATCAAGATTCGAACGAGATATATTTCAAAAAGACTTCGGATTATGGAATGACATGGGCGGGTGACATGCTCATTCAGGACGCTCGTGGCACCATTATGAACATGGACATGGACGGAGATCAATATAACCTTGCCTTGGTTTGGGAGGAACGTGTCAAGCTTGGCTTGTACTTTTCACACAGTGTATATGTAGTCCGAAGTGCTGACGGCGGCGAATCCTGGAGTGCCCCAATTAATGTTAATACATGGAATTTTTGGACGCAGGACGCGGTTACACCATCTGTTACTGTCAGTGGCAATAATGTTTACATTGCCTACAAATCAACAGTTACATATGGTGGAAACATACCTCAAAATTATATTAGAGGTATAACATTAGCATGGGGACCAGATGGAAGTATTCAATCTGATGTGTGGCCAAATCAACAGGGCGAATATCACATGTATCCGAAAGTTACTGCGGATGGTGATAATTTATACCTCGTAGATATAATAACAGATGGAACCAGCGATCAAAATGACATTAATCTATTGTACAGCACCGATGGTGGCAGCACAATCACAAACTACGGTGTTGTAGAAACATTTAGTGGAGATATTTCCGTTGACACTCTTTCCATTGAGGCTAAAGGCAACCAGCTTTATATCGCATGGTCAAGTAACGAAAACGGAGATTATGATATCTACGGACTAAAGGGAAAGTTGAATGGTGTTTGGCAGTGGAGTTCAAAGCTTGGGCTTGTTACCGGGCCAGGGGATTCCATGAACCCGGTGTCTGCGGTGGATTCAGATTATAACTGGCAGATTGTTTGGCAAGATGACAAAGATGGAACTGACCGGATATATGCCCACAGATTCGATGCATCAGGAGACCCCATTGGCTCAGAAACCTGTATGACCCCGGATACTTCGGGGGCAACCATGCCCTCGATTTCCATCGATAGTTCCGGTTACGCATATCTTGCCTGGGAAGATGATAGAGCTGGGGATTCTGAAATCTATATTAAAAAAACCAATCAATTGACTATGACGAATTTGATGGTGTTTTCTAATGAGATTGGAATAAGTTTAGTTTTTACAGAGAATTGTGTGGTCTCCCGTTCAGAAATCCATCGACAAAATTCCGTAGGTTTATCGATCAGTAATTCTCATGCTAATCTAATATCTCAAAATACCATCCATGATAACCCCTCTCAAGCAGGTATTAAGCTAGAATTTTCTGGTTCAAATTCAATATTAGATAATAATATCAATACTAATAGTTACGGAATAAATATGCCACAAGGCGTAGTTGAGAATATTATCACTGATAATATTATTGATAATAATAACATTGGTATCGCCATCGGGTCGAATTCCCTATCTAATTCAATTTTTCACAATAGTTTTACTGGAAATACTATCTCAAGCCAGGATAACGGAAATAATAGGTGGGACAGTGGATATCCAACTGGTGGAAATTATTGGTTTGGATACGCAGCAAATGATGCATTCTCTGGTCCTTCCCAGAACTTGCCAGGAGCAGATGGTATCTATGACTCTCCTTATCCAGTATCTGGAATTGCAAATGCAAATGATAATTATCCTTTAGTCACAGGATATGTCGATGTGAACGATTTAATAGACTCACATTGGAAGCTGGATGAAGATCAAAATGCTGCAATAGCGATTGATTCCATTGGAAACAATGATGGAAATATCATGAGTGAGCCTCTATTAGACCAACCAGGATTTATAGGCTCTTGCTTTGATTTTCCAAGCCGAGATGATATGGTTTCGGTACCAGATGACACTTCATTGAATTTCCCATCTGGCCAATCATTTACAATCATTGCATGGATAAATACATTACAAAAAGGTAATTATATATTGGATAAAACTATGAATGTTGCAGGAGATGTTATAGGTTATAGTTTAGCCGTCACAGCTCAAAAGAAAGTTGAGGTAAGCTTCAACTTCGTTGGCGCAGGAGTAAAAACACTAGAACTCGATATGGTTGCTGCTGATGGAAAATGGCATTTCGTCTCTGTGGTCAGAGATGGTGATGCGTTGTATCTATATGTTGATAAAAATGTTATTTCGGATACTGGGGCGGATGGGGATTTAACCAATCCAAGCTCTCTGGTAATAGGAAATGATGTAACTGGCGCTAAATATTTTGATGGGTATATTGATGACGTTATGATAATAAGAGATGCTTTGCCAAGGTATCAGTTATATAATTTATTTTATGTTGATAGTGATAATGATGGAATGTCAAACGTTTTTGAATATAATTATGGAATTCCAACAGGAGGTTGGCAAGATAAGGATATATTTAATGATAGATATGGTCTCATTATAGTAACTGACCATTATACTACGAATCCAAATTGGTATTGGAATGATGCATGGTATCAATATGAAACTTTATTAGACTATGGCTTAGACAATGATCATATTTATTTTGTTGTCTCACAGGCTGTTCTTAACTCTGTCGCACATTGGGGAGAATCATATGTAGATTATATAATTCCAACACAAGATGCAGGTTTCACATCTAGTGAGATAAAGCAGGTAATAATTTCTGCTTATCAAGATGTTGGTACACAAATGAATAGTAATGATTGCTTGTATCAAATTTGGATTGGACATGGAGGATTTTTTAATGGTGCAACATTAGATGATTTAGGGTTCGGTATTGATGAGTATGCTGGGAATTGGGTAAAAATATTACATACAAGTGGAGAATTTGAAAGTAGTCTATTAGATAATATCCCGAATTATGCTGAGATGATTCTGTTATTCCAACCATGTCATTCAGGAGGAGCCGCAATGAATATTAATAAGGTCAACACAGTTATTATTTCATCCGCTAAAATTGGAAATGTTGACGAAGGTTGGATAACTCATTGGAGGGATGGATTTTCCCCTGCCTACGCGAATGCTGACGGTTTTGTATCATTTTATAATGGCCAGGTTTTCGGAGAGGTTTATGGAGTCTTAGATGGAGAGCTTTCAATTTACGAGGGATATGTATATGCTGCTGAGAAGATGCATATACAAACCAATGGAGGACAACAATCTTTTGTTAGTGACATTCCAGATGGAACCCAAGGTAAGTTTTATTGGTATTTTTCATCCAATCCACCGCCGTCAGGTGAAAACGGCCACATTTCATATTCAATATACTTTGGAGAATTACGTTTGCCATATTAATCTCCTTATAATAGTCACAACTCATGCAGTTCATCAAAAATGGAGGGAAATAGAAAGAAGAAACAAACAAATACTTTCACCCACCCCTCCCTTCAACCAGTTATATAGCTTCCAGCATAATCATTGACCAATCAAGGGGGTCAATGATATAGCGAAGAAGGCATTTATTCATATGGGGGCTTCCGAAATCTAATCACGTGGAATACTATAACCAATAATAGCGAAGAAGGCATTTATTTATATTATTCCAGTTACACGACAATTGAAAACAACATTATTTTATTGAATCAAGAGGATGGAATTAATTGTGAATGGTCATCTTCCACGATAATTAACAACACCATAACCGGAAACGGTGGTTGGGGAATAAACTCGAAATATTCTGCACCTTTGAACGCTGGAATCAACGGAACTCAGTTGATGGCAGACAATCCATTTCTGGGAAATAATGGTTTAGGTAAATGCATACAGAATTGGACCTTACAAGTGCATGTTCTGACCAGCGGAGTTCCCTGGTCTAATGCATATGTTCAAGTTGGTACTGGTGGGGTGTACCTCTGGGAAGGTTCGACGGATGGAGAGGGGTATACAGAAATCATCGAGGT
>VMTD01000044.1 GCA_013791785.1 Methanobacteriota archaeon | reverse complement strand
GCATCAGCGATATCAAAATGCCATAATTTATTGGCAGAGCTATCTGTAGTAATAGAGGAGAACTTGGGGATACGGACCACTTACCGTTGTAAGAGGCTTCACATCAGTGACCTCTTACAGGGGCGGCGAAAGTATTAACGAAAGCGGGCCATACCTTCTGCCATGAACCCGATAGAGACCGAAATATTGAAGGTCGCCAGAAACGGCAAAATAGACTGCGCCCGGGCACTGGCCATTGCCAAGGAGTTGAAGGTTCCGCCGAGGGATGTGGGCAAGGCAATCGACGGCCTGGGCATCAGGATATGCAACTGCCAATTGGGGTGTTTCGAATAAATGTGCGCGCTCAGCATAGTTTATACAGTGAATAATAGAATATAAATAATTAGAAACCAAAACCATTATAATGCACAATGCAATCTTAGAGTGGTAGCCATGAGGCGTTCAATATTACTTATGATTGCAATCGCAATTGCAGCTCTGATTTGTATTCCGGCCATTCCGCAGAATGCTGTGGCCCAGTCTGACCAAAATCTGATTATCATCAAAACGGATTATCAGATGCTCGGCCTGGCTGAACTCCACGGCGGTGGCCACCTCACTTACGAACTCAGGGGCACGGCTGCACGTGACCTCAGAAGGGCTGTGCTTGATTTTTACGACAATACCTGGCTCGGCACAATCAACGGCACGATTGACTCCAGGGAACTGAGATCCGAATCACGCGGATACATAGATCATATGGAGAATGTCCTGGAAACAAACATGGAAGATTTCTTCGCCGGGTACACAATCAGTTTCGCCCCGCTCTACAGGCAGGAAGATATCAGTGTGAGTGCCACCGGCTTCACAACAGTGACGGATGTACAGAACGACGTTACAACACCAATAAGGATATTCCTCTATTTCAATGCCGGAAATTCCAACATACCTTATGATTTCCGCATGATGTCCGAATTATTCATAGATGCCCTTTTCCACGAATATGTCATGAGCACCGGGTTCATTGACCCCAACGGTTACACCTACCAGTACAAACACACGGATTACAGGGTCAGCGCCGGCAGCTTCAGCAGATTGGATGTGAACAGCGGTAAATTTCACATCGTGCGCACCCCGGCCGGCGAGATTGCCCAATACTCGGTGACTTTCAAATACAACGAGATCCCAATTAATGACATGTCCACCTTCAAACCCTTCGATTTCTTTGAGAACCCCCAGCTTCTTTTCGCGCTGGTATTCATTTGCGGCTATGTCATATCCACAGTACCCACCCGCATGTACGCCAATTACAAATTCACGTATCCGAGGAAGTTCAGGAGCCGGGCGCTCAAGATTACATGGCTTCATATTGGCAGCAAAATTGCCATAGTCATTCTCATTCTGCTCTACTTCTTCCCGACAATGTTCGGATTCATATCGCCCAAGATATTCCTTGGCGGTACTTTCATCTGGATAATTGCCATAGCTATGACAGTCACATTTGTCGCCCTGGCCAAGGTTCTGTATGACAAGAAGACAGCGGACATATCCAAGGAAGAACTGGATATCGTCGAGAAAAAAATAGTGAGGAAGCCGGCACCGATTGCCAGAACAACCACGAGAACTCCCGCCGGCGTGAACGTTGTTGTACAGCAACCTGCAGCCCAGCAGGCTGCACCCGCCCCAGTTCAGGAAAAACCGACCGGACCGCCATGCGTGGTATGCAAGAAGTCCATAGTTAATTTTGACGATCTGCTCAAATGCAAATGCGGCCAACTGTACCACGAGGAATGCGCCGAGGTGGCGAAGCACTGCACCAAGTGCGGTAACGCTCTGGTCGAGATAGTGCCTGTGGGACCGGTCAAGAAGGACATCGCATGCCCCACATGCGCCCAGATGAACAGCGTGGAGGAAGGCGTGGACCTACTCCTGGTAGAATGCGGAAGCTGCGGCGTCATAATGGAGAAGATCAACGAAGGCTACAATTACCTGGTTGTGGATAATGATCACACCACGGCGTTCAAGATGTTCGTTTCACTGCTGAAGAACGGTTGTACTGGCCTGTCAATATCAACCACCTTCCCGGACAAGCTGAAGAAGGAGCATGATATGGAAACGTGCGAGGTAATCTGGCTGACAGATACGTCCGTCGCAGACAAGAAGACCATCAACCCCCACAGATTGGAGTTCGAGATGATGAGGATGTACGCCGCATTCGTCAAGAGCAACTCCAAGTCCGCCATAATACTGGATGGCTTCGAGTACCTGGTGGTGGAGAACGGCTTCGACAAGGTGTTCAAGTTCATCAAGAAGATTAACGACCTATCATCGGTGAACAACGCCACCCTGATAGTCCCCATCGGCACCAGCTCCCTGGAACTGGACCAACTCGGAACCCTGAAGAAGGAGTTCGACAAGGTTATCGATATGGTGGGGAACGGGGACGACTAACCGCAAAATTATGTATTCTGATTGTTTGCTATAATTTTGCGGAAATCTCACACACGTGAATCTGTTTGCCGATTGAATGGTGATTCTGGCGAACGCTCTTTATTGTTTGAATTTAGTTTTCGCATTCACCAATTGTATGTAAAATGAAGGCAATTTTATGGCCCTGGATTTAGTTTGGAAGCGATTCCGGGCCATCGTCGAATGCGCTGTACATATGTGTTTGGAATTGCATTCAACTTGCGACGGGAATCGCGACAAAAAGTATTTACAGCACCTTTCGCATTCACTTGGAGGGCGAACGACTGGCAGCTTAGGTTGTAACCCGGATAGGTGAACGTGTTGAGAAAAGCAGATTATGGGGATATCGCAAATACATTTGATTTATCACGTCCAATTTCGGAGAAAAGATTAGAAACATGGATGAATCTTATTTCAGAAAGAATTATTTCTGGCCAGAACATAGAACTTCTTGATCTGGGATGTGGTACAGGACGCTTTTCAATCCCAATCGCAAATAGATTAGGTTATCATGTTACAGGGGCAGATAACTCAGAGGAAATGCTTCTAAAAGCAAGGAAGAAAGATGGAGCAAAACGAGTTAATTGGGATATGCAAGATGCCACCTTATTATCTTATCCAGATGCATCATTTGATGCGATTTTCATGTCACATCTTCTCCATCATGTTGATAATCCTTCAGATATCGTAGAGGAGTGTTATCGTGTCTTGAGACCGGGGGGAACAATTCTGAATCGTTATGGTTCTATGGAAGATATTCGGGGCGACCCAGAACACAAATTTTTCCCGGAAACTATTGAATTTGATGAGGTACGCACCCCTACCCGGAAACAAGTTGAAGAATTATTCAGAAAAGCAGGATTCAATAATGTTTCCTCTAAGGTATTGGTAGAACAGCCCTACCCATCTCCCGAAGTAAGATTAAGAGGGGCTGAATTGAAATTCACCTCTGTTCTTACACTTATTAACCAATCAGCATTTGAGAAAGGATTAGAAAATTTTAGAAAATATATTTCAAATAATCCAAACGATCAATGGCTCCTTGAAGATAAGATTACTTTTACTTCTGGGAAAAAGTAACCCAGCGTTCCGAGCAGGTAGGGGGGGCCAGCGGAGGAACGCAAGGATGGGTGCATATTTTTAATGCGTAGTAGCCAAAAGTTATAAATAGTTATTAAACACTATTACTCATTACGAAAAGTAATGGGTGATTACGATGGTTCAAGCAGTCATAAATATAGAAGAGCACGAAAACAGGATTATTAATGTTGTCAAAGGCAAATTTGGT
>VMTD01000008.1 GCA_013791785.1 Methanobacteriota archaeon | reverse complement strand
ATGCATTCATTAAATTTTAGATATAATTTTCCTATAAATTGAAAGAATGCATACATAACAAGTCTTGTTTCATTTCATAATTGCTTTCTCTGTATTTTCATCATATTATTGGTTGTAAAAGCATACCAAAAAGTCACTATCGCTAAACCCACTGTGGCAATTATCTGTACCATTACAAACGCATCTATCATAATTCCAACCTCAAAACCACATCGAAATAGCGGTATAAAAGGTTTAATGGGGGGTGGGTGAAACTACTCTCATAGCACCCCGCTTTGCAACACGCCTTTCCAATGCAACAGAACCAGGTTCCGCGGTGAATGCAATTCCGAACATATCCAAATATCGCATTCGCCAATGGTGCGGAAACAAATATTCGCTAAATTCAGCACCATACTGCTCACAGCATTCTACAATCGATCGGTGAATGCGTTGCTAAATTGAAACTGAATAAAGCATTCGCCATGATTCAACAGTATGCCAGCAATCAGAATCAACCCGTTGCCGGTAATCGACAATTTCCAAACGATGAGATTACCGGTAGGAATCTTTAAATACACACCCTCCCTATTTTAGGTTGATACCAATGAAAGTAAGAAGCGGACACATAATATTCGAAAAAGGAGTCAAATACAGCGACCTGCTGCCGATATACAAGGAAATGTTCGTGAAGTTCCTCAGGGAGACCGGCCAGCTTCCGGAAGAGGAAGATATTATGACCATGATGATAACGGAAAATATCATGGACCTGGAGAAGAACAAGAAGCCGGAGGGCTACAACCGCCAGGGCCGGATGCGCATGATTTTCCCCATAATGGAGAAGTCCAGCTTGCCCATCGAGTTCTACATCTACGGGCATTACCATTCCGCCAAGAGCCTGGAGGTCGCCAGGGTGACGGAGTCCATGAGCCAGTACCTGAAGAACAAGGGCTTCGACAACGAGGTCGATTGGGACAATATGCTGATACACAAATACAAGAAGTAGATATCTGCATGAACGTTCTGCCAGCATTATCATTCTGAACTGATAGGCATTTTGCAGGCAACATGCCCCGCCTGTGAGGGCGGGGTCGCATTCTGCAAACATTCTGAGTGATACAAAGCTTCTGTATATTGTGAAGCCTCGGGGCTTGCCCCGGGGTGGCAGGTACTCGCCCGGCCATCGCATGCCGGGTGAAACACATTACGCGGATCTTGCACAGGAGGCTTTTCTCTCTAGATTCGCGTTGCATGTTCGAAACGATTGACAGGATGTGGGAGCAGCGTGGCCGGGTCAGATAATATGTTTTCCCACCCTTCAACCATCATGCTGTGGATAAACAAAAAAACAGGGCCCGGACCGGGATTTGAACCCGGCACAGAGGATCCACAGTCCCATATGTTGCCAAGCTACACTACCCGGGCCATCTGTACAATTGGGCCAAAATGCGGACGTGTATAAATTTATCGGTTGCCAAAGGTTCGTGATAATTGGTGCAATTACCTCCGTTTCATGTATGGCGCCTCGCATTATCCCCCCAAATTTTTTAGTGATAATGGTCAAGAACCCTCAGGCGTTCAGGCCTGAGATGAATTGACCAATTACACGAATCTGAACAAAAAACAGACCGCCATGCGCCGTGCAGATATTTGCACATGAAATCAAAGCTAATCGGCTTTGATAAATCAGGTGCATGGCCCCCTGGGTAAACTTCCAGCCCTGGCAACAAACGCCAGCCACTT
>VMTD01000094.1 GCA_013791785.1 Methanobacteriota archaeon | reverse complement strand
TGCAGGGATTGATTACACTATTAAGATGGATAATCCATCTGTTATTGCTGAATATTAACTTCTGAAGGCTGACCACTTACGTTTTTTCTCTATGAAATTACGAAATTCAGGATGAAAACTGAAAGGATACCCCACGCTTTAGCGTTGGGGAGCACTCATTGTCTTACCTCGACTGGCACTGGACTTTTTTGATGGGCGTCTCCCATGCATATTATCAACTTTTGTTCTACAAATATAATCCTTTTTGTACGAAAATGCAATACAAAAGTTTAAATATACCTCATCTCATAGCTTGGTTCATGAAGAATCTGGCGTTTCTTGCCCGGCTGGAGCAACTCGAGTTGACAGTGTTCACGATTTCCGACGCGGCCAGAATAACTGGCGATAATGGTGCTGGACTTTACGTGTTCCTGGGCAGGCTGGCAAAGCGCGGTCTGGTGACTAGTGTGAAGAATGGCATGTACGCACTCAGGAACGCCTCGCCGAACGTCGTGGCTACTTCACTCGCGCAACCCTCGTACATATCGTTCCTCTCGGGCCTTCAACACCATGGCCGCACAACGCAAATGCCCGTAGAGATTCAGGTCGTTTCAACAGCCTCACATAGGCCGCTGGAATACGCGGGTCACAGAATACGGCTGGTCCGATTGCCGCCATATCGCGTCTTTGGGTTCAGTCGCGTGTCCGAGCCAGGCGGAACATGGTTTGTCGGCGATTTGGAGAAGGTGCTTGCGGATTCCCTGTTCCTGCCGAGGCTTTGCCCGGTCAGCGAATGCTGGCTTGCAATGAATGATAGCGTGGACGTTGCAAAACTTATGACATACGCCGAGCGAATGGACTCGAACGTTACCGTAAAGAGAGCTGGCTATTTGTTGGAAAGATTGGGATACACAGTGGTTACAAGCATAAAGACCAATTACAAGTACGACCTTCTCAATCCTCTGCTGCCGTTGAAAGGGGCCAGAAACCGGCGCTGGCACTTGATAATAAACGAGGTGTTGGAAGATGCTTGAAGATGCGGACCTAGATTGGGCGATGAAAATGCATGGCTACAACAGAGGACAAGCTGAAAAGGATTACTTGCAGCATATCGTGCTGTTGGCCCAATACGCTACAACCAAGAGCGAGCTGGTCTTCAAAGGCGGAACGTGTCTTCAGAAGGTCTATGGCTTGGACAGGTTCAGCGAAGATCTGGATTACACGGTTCAAGCCCCAACCGATATCGAAAAAATCATCGATGCCATCGAGCGAAGGTTGGTGGGGTTTGGGTATCCCGCGCGAAAACCTAAAATCGAAGAGGATCAGGCCGGAATCAAGGTCCGGCTGAAAATTCAGGGTCCCTTCTATAAGGGCACAGACCTCAGCCTATGCTCCCTGCGCCTGGAGATGAGCAAGAGGGAACAGGTGCTATTGCCAACTGAAGTCAAGCGCGTGATGCCACCCTACGAAAATCTACCGCCATACACCGTGCTAGCCATGAGTCGAGAGGAGATTGCTGCGGAAAAGGTCAGGGCGATACTGACAAGAGACAAAGCAAGGGACCTATTCGATATGTTCCACCTTATTGAGAAAGGCGTTCGCGCTGATCCAAAAACTATCGACAAAAAGTTGGAATACTATTCCCTGAGATACAGTCAACAAGATTTTGAGATAAGTGTTGCCGCGAAGAGGAAAATTTGGAAAGCCGAACTTGGCCCGCTCGTCAGGAATCTGCCAAATTTCGTAGATGTTGAGGAAATCGTCAACGCGGCTTTAAGGAAGGCAGTACCTTCTTAAAAACTGTTTAAACGCTTTTGAAAACAGAATTTAACCAAGTTCCACCGAAAACCTTTAACTTCACAATCCCATTCCCTGTGACCCAGGGGGCATGTTAATGTTTGACCCAGAGATTGAAATGTTGAGCAAGGAAAAACTCCAGGAACTGCAGCTTGAACGCCTGAAAAAGATGGTTAAGTACGCTTACAACAACGTGCCCATGTACAGAAAGAGGATGGACGACGCGGGCGTAAACCCCACAAAGGTTGCCAACCTGGATGATTTTGCAAAAATTTCATTCACCAAGAAGGACGACCTCCGGGACCATTATCCCTACGGCATCAGGGCGGTTCCGCTGGTGCAGATAAACAGACTCCACGCTTCGTCCGGCACCACCGGGAAGCCGACGGTCGTTTCCTACACCGAGAACGACCTCAGGACCTGGGGCCGGTTGATGGCCAGAACCTATGCCGCCGCCGGAGTCACAAGAGAAGATATTGTCCAGAACGCCTACGGTTACGGACTGTTCACCGGCGGGCTGGGATTCCATTACGGAGCGGAAATACTCGGATGCACAGTTATTCCGACGGCAACCGGCAACACGAAGCGCCAGCTCATGATGGCGAAGGACATGGGTTCCACGGTCCTGGCAGCAACTCCGTCATACGCAATGTACCTGGCCGAGGCAGCACCCAAGGAAGGGTATGACCTCCAGAAGGATTTCAAGTTCAAGATAGGCATGTTCGGCGCCGAGCCGTGGTCGGAAGAGGCCCGCCAGAGAATTCAGAACGCCCTCGGCCTGCGCGCCCACGATGTTTACGGCATGAGCGAGCTTTACGGGCCGGGCGTCGCGGTGGAGTGCATTCATCAGAACGGCCTGCACATCTGGGGCGACGAGTTCCTGGTGGAGGTAATCGACCCCGACACCGGCGAAGTGCTTCCCGAGGGCTCCTACGGAGAAATGGTCTTCACCATGCTCACCAGGGAGGCAATGCCGCTGCTCAGATACCGCACCAGAGATCTGGCCACGGTAACCTGGGAAGAATGCGAGTGCGACCGGTTCCATCCAAGAATCATGAGAATAAAGGGGAGAAGCGACGACATGCTCATCATCGGCGGTGTCAACGTCTTCCCGAGCCAGGTCGAGACGGTTCTCATGGGCATGGAGGGCGTCGGCGACCAGTACCAGATCATAATTGACAGGGATATTCTCGACAAACTTCAGGTCAAGGTGGAAGTCGATGAGAAATTCTTCAAATCGCCGGACTACAACGCCGCAAAATTCGCCAAGAAGCTTGTTGATGAGATGACCGCGGTCATGACCATCAGGGCCAACGTGGAACTCATGGCACCCGGAACCCTGCCGAGGACCGAGGGAAAGGCCAAGCGGGTCATTGACCTGAGGAAGGAGTGAGCCCATGAAGATAGAGGATATAATGACCAGGAAGGTCATAACGCTTAACTCCAGCCAGACCGTCGCCGAGGCAGTGGACAAGCTCGCGGAAAACGGCATATCCGGCGCACCCGTGGTGGACGACGATGGCCAGGTGGTGGGCATACTCACGGAAAGCGACATACTGGATGCAATAAAGACCAGAAGCAAGCGCGTCGAGATGGTCTACCCGTCGCTATCCTCACTGAGCGTTGCATTTGTGAAGAAGGATGACCTCAAGGAAACGCTGGAAGCCTTCGCAGAAATTGCCGAAACGCCCATATCCGATATCATGCAGAACGATGTTATCTACGCGGATAAGAACACGGACTTAACCGCAGTCGTCGAGAAAATGAACAGCACCGGCATCAACCGGGTGCCGATAATGGACTCGGGGAAACTGGTAGGCATCGTCTCCAGGGCGGATATTATCAAGGGGCTGGCAAAGGTCAAGATTGTCAACGGCGATTAATCTATTATCCAGAATACACACGTTGGATGCGATTATAAACATTCAACAGCGTAGCATCCGACAATGGCCCGGAAACATTTTATTGCTAAATCCAGGGCCATACTGCTCGCAGCATTCTGCAAACAATAGGTGAATGCGGAAACTAAATCTAATCAAGTTGAAGCGTTCGCCATGATGAATTAATTCAGAAAATAAACAGAATCACCCGTGTGAGGAATTTCCGCAAAATTTCCCAATCAATTAAAATAAATTTTGCGGGATTATATATACCTAAATACATATACAAGTCTGGAGAGATTTATGACCGATACAAATACAGATATACTAGAAGAACTGAAAGCGATACGCGAACTCCTGACGCCGAAACCCGCGCCCGAAGCGCGCACTGGATTCGTCGGTGAATTTCTGGACTTCGTGGGAAAGTACAAGATACTGGGATTGGCAGTCGCGTTCGTCCTGGGCATGTACCTGGGCGAGGTCGTGAAAGGACTTGTCACAGGGCTGCTGATGCCGCTGATAAATATTATACTGGACCCGATGATGGGCGGTACTTCGGTGGGTTCGTTCGACCCATTCAAACCCGGACTTTTTGTCACGGCATTCATAACCTTCATCATCGTATGCGTGGTAATATTCATCGTGATGAAGCTGGCCAAGAAGTGGAACATCGAATGAGCAATGTAATGTATGGCACCGAAAACGTGCCATACTCCTTTTCCCCATTTTCTTCGGAAACCTTTTATTACAGCGATTCAGTATGCTGGGGCATGAGTCAATCTTCCGCCGAGGTAATCGCCCGCGGTGCCGAGGCCGTCCTCACCAGGGGAACCTGGCACTCCAGACCGGTCGTTGTCAAGGATAGAATTCCAAAAACATACCGCAAGCCCGAACTGGATACCCGGCTGAGGGAAGCGCGTACCAGGTCGGAATCACAGCTCATGGCCCATGCCAGGAGGGCCGGTGTCAGAACGCCGCTGATTTATGACATTGACATGGGGAAATGCATAATTGTAATGGAATTCATCGAAGGGATAATCGCCAAGATGGTACTTCAGGAACTGCCCAACCGCAAGGAACTGGCAATGGCCATCGGCCGGCAGGTGGGAAAGCTCCATCGGGCGGATATCGTTCATGGCGATCTGACCACATCCAACATCATCTTTCAGGGACAGGAGCCCTGCTTCATCGACTTCGGCCTGGGGGAGAGGAGCCAGGAGATGGAGAAAAAGGGCGTGGACATGCACCTGCTGAAGGAGGCGCTCTCCAGCGCGCACTCGGAACACAGCGAACTCTACCATGCGGTGGCATGCGGGTATGTGGATACGTACCCCGAAGGAGAGAGAGTGCTGGCCCTGGTTGAGGAAATCGAGGGCAGAGGGAGATACACATGAGGATACTCTTTGGGACCGGCAATCCGGGCAAGCTGAGGGAAGTCCAGGCACTCTTCGGCGCGCTGGACCATGAGGTCGAGCAACTGAAGGACGAATATCCCGAGATACAGGCCGATACACTGGAAGAAGTCGTCATCGCCGGACTGGAATGGCTCTGGAACAGGCATAACGTCCCGATAATCATTGACGATTCCGGGCTGTTCATAGAGACCCTGAAGGGATTTCCGGGCGTGTACTCGGCCTACGTGTTCAAGACCCTCGGATGCCGGGGCGTGCTGAAGCTCCTGGAAGGCGATGAAAACAGAACCGCAGAATTCCGGTGCTGTGCCGGTTATGTGGATGCCAATGGCAAGATTATCACCAGGTCAGGAACTTCCCCGGGCCGCATCATTCATGAGATGCGCGGGACCGGCGGGTTCGGTTATGACCCCATATTCGTCCCGGATGGCATGGAAAAAACCTTTGCCGAGCTGGAACTGGACATCAAGAACCGAATATCGCACAGGGGCATGGCCTTTGCCATGCTGGCAAAGGCCATGAAGGAGTGAGTGCTTGGACAAGAAGTATCTCTGGAAACGGCTGGGGCAGTTCTTCGCACCTATCATTGCTAGCGTGATATTTCTGTTGGTGTTCAGCGCCATTCTTCCCAACGAGCTGAACACGATTTTCGGATTGCTGCTCATCAGTTATTTCATATCGCCGTTCGGGAGAGAGGTTCTCATTCCGATAACTGTTATAGCACTGCTGGAATTGCACGGAACGGTTCACATGGCCTCGGATATTGCACTGATTGTCACCTGCATCGTTTTCGTGGATGCAATGTGCTCCATTTTCCTTCTGTGGAACCTGGACCTGCTGAAACACATACCCAAAGTCGGAAAGTGGATAGATGGTATGGAGAAATTTGGCCGCAAGAAGCTGAAAAAGAGCCGCAGAAGGCGTATGAGCATATTTGTGGCCCTGGCAGCCTACGTTGCGCTGCCGTTCCAGGGAAGCAACGGCATAGCATCCACCATTATTGGTATGCTCTCTGGCATGAAAAATATGCGCGTATGGCTGGCTGTCTGGGTCGGCTCCATCGCGGGTTCCCTGAGCGTTGCAATTATTGCATTCACAGTAGGCCAGCAATTCTTCATAGAGATGTTCGACAATGCGGCCTGGAAGGCAATAAGCGTAATGCTCGTAATCGGTATATTCCTGTTCCTCATCGGGAACTACTGGTCGTATCGAAAACGTAAAGCTGCGGCCATGGCCTGATTACGGTGGTGGTGGGAACTGGATAGGTGCCTGGCACATGGGACAATTTGCCCCGCCGAACGCGCACTGGCTATGATACGTAGCCTGACAGTTTTGGCAGGTATACCAATATTCGAATATATCCATTCCGCAGATTTTGCAGACCGGCAACGGTTCGGTTTTCTCTGAATGGGCCGATGCCAGGAATCCTAGGGTGATGGCGCCGAACACTATTACCATGCCGACCCAATTCAGGGGATCAAGCCAGATGGGCTGTTCCAAATTTATTCCGGTAACGTCGATGGAATGCAGGTTATCGGATTCGGGAAATGTGGAATTCCAATAATCAGCAGATTGCCAGGTCGGCACCTGTCCCACGGCCAGCCCGCCCATGTAGAACGAGCCCAGCGGGTCGGCCATCATCCAGTAACCGACCTCATCCCGGAATGCATGGACAGGAACCGGCGTTGAATAATATGCGCGGATGTCGGCAGTGGCATTGTCCAGGTCGCTTTCCGTGTTGCCGACGTAGACGGCCGTAAAAGCGTGATCCCTGGTGAGGTAAATTCTGGATGCTCCGCCCACATGCTCCACCATGGCGGAGAACAGCATGGCATAATCCTCGCAATCACCGGTCATGGACGCCAGCGTTTCATCCGGCGAGTACCACACATCCCCGCCGCCCGGGTCCTCGGTGTAGTTTATTTCGGCCACAAGCCAGTCGAATATTTCGCACACGTTTCCCAGATTGTAATCGCCAGTTGTCATGACGTTTCCGGTTGCCATTGCCACCGCCTCTGAAGAGAAATCCACCAGGTCGTTGACCCTGACATAGTAAAGCCTGGTATTGTATTTGACCGAGTTACTTTCCGAATCAGCCAGTTCATGAACCTCGATACTCTGCTCGCTGAAAGAGATCCAATCATCTCCCCCCCCGGTCATCCGGTACCATTGGTTGTTGCGATACTGGAGGAGCCGCATGCTGAGCTGGTAATCCCACATCCCGGAACCCGGCGGCCCATCGACTGCGAGCGCTTTCAGCTCGTAGGTTTCCTTGGCGGATATCCTGGTGTTCAGGGTGATGTTGGAACCCATGTCCAGACTGACCCAATCGAATGCCAGCGTTTCCAGGAATATGGCCCTGGTGTCATTGTTCGTTATCTCTATCCTGATTGAACCGCCGTAATCCTCGAATATCTGGCCGATGAGGATGCGCACCAGTATGTCCGGTCTGGCGGTGGTGTCGCCGGCAATGTTGGTGGGGGCCGTTGGAATGGCGGATGGGATAAAGTTCTCTGGCGTCTGAAGTTCGGAATCCGAAAATGCGACTGTTTCGGGTTGGGCCAGTATGGAATAGGCCGCCATGATTATGGAAAGTACCATCAAGACGGAAAATAGCGCGGCCATTCTCGTGCGGGGCATGGGATGGACAAAGATAAAGTTGCAAATAATATTATTGGCTGAAATTTCGGATAAGATATTTATAGCACATCTGCGGTAGATGGCATGAGGCGGCATAGGCCCGGCAAATAAATCTGGGCCATGATTCCGGTGACTGATACCGGGGGTGATTGTCTGTCTACGGTACAAGAAGATGGCAGCAACAACGGGAAAAACACTGTTAATGTGCAACAGGACCAGCGCCAGCAATGTCAAATAATTCGGGAAGTAAAAGAATCGGATTTCGAGAGCATCATGGAAATAGAGAATACCTGCTTTCCGGGAGAACTGGCCTATTCCAGGCCGCAAATGAGATTCCTTCTTTTCAAGGCCAAGAGCGTCACACTGGTGGAGGAGTCCGGTAGGCAGATCACAGGGTATGTGACGGCACTCTTCAGGAAGAATTCGGACATTGCCGGCATCGAGACCATCGGCGTTGCGCCTTCGTCCCGGGGAAAGGGAACTGGGAAACGCCTTCTCAGGGCCGTCGAGGATAGCATGGTACACAGAGGCACAAGGCTGGCCAGGCTGGAGGTATCGGCCGGGAACAGCGAGGCAATAGCCATGTACCGAAAGGCCGGTTACGAGGTCACGGAAACGATTCCCGATTATTACATTTACAACCACAACGGCACTAAAAACGCTTTCAGGATGGTGAAAGCGATCAACCGCCAGTAAGAGTTCGGTCTTCTGAAATTTTAGATTGTAGATTTTAGATTTTAGATTTGTGCTGGCAGAATGCCCAACCGTATTTTAGATTTTAGATTTTAGATTTTAGATTTTAGATTTGTGTTGATAATATGCAACGCCGTCAATCCGTCGTAAATCTAAAATCTACAATCCCTAAATCGAAAATCGTTATCGTTTCACCAAACACTTTCAACCGCCAGATAGATTAAAATAGACATCCACTTATTGGTTGGTTCATGCGCATAGTCAGTGCCAGGGCCATACCAGTCGAGATAAGGCTCACCGAGCCGTTCGCCATTGCCAGCGAGACAGTCGACCGCGTGGACAATGTATTTTTCAGACTGGAAACAGATAACGGAATAATCGGATGGAGTTGCGGTGCACCTGATACGGTAACATCGGACACTGCCGAGCAATCCATGCATATTTTCAATTCGGTCATCAAGGGCATGCTGGAGGGTTCCGACCCCACGAGAATCCACCTGCTTAACGAGCTCATTGACGGAAAGGTCCATGGAAATACCTCCACCAAGGCCGGGGTGAACATGGCGCTCTACGACATACTGGGAAAATCCGCCGGAATGCCGCTTTACAGATTGCTGGGCGGTTACAGGGACAGGATTGAAACTTCCGTCACTGTCGGCATAAATCCAACCGACGTCATGGTGCAGAAATCCCGGGAATGGGTCTCCAAGGGGTTCAATTGCCTCAAGCTGAAATGCGGCATCAACCCGGACGAGGACATTGATACGGTTCTGGCAGTGAGAGCCGCAGTGGGTCCGGACGTCAAGATAAGGCTGGATGCCAACGAGGGCTACAGCATAGACGATTCCATTCGCATAGTGCATATTCTGGAGGAGCAGGGCGCGGACATGGAGTTCCTGGAACAGCCCACCAAGGCGGCATACCTCTACGCACTGAAGGAGGTCACCGGCAAGTGCAACGTGCCCATTGTGGCCGATGAAACAGCACTCACCATGAGGGACAGCCTGAAGCTCATCCGGATGGAAGTTGCGGACGTCGTCAATATCAAGCTGATGAAGACCGGCGGCATCACCAATGCCATGAAAGTGAACACATTTGCGGAGATTGCCGCTATCCCGGTCATGGTAGGGTGCATGAACGAGTCAATGGGCGCCATGGCCGGCGGGGTGCACTTCGCCTGCGCCTTCGCCAATGTGAAATACGCGGATTTGGATTCCACACTGGACATAGCAAAGGATTATGTGAAGGGCGGTGCCAGGTTCGAGAACGGATTCGTAATACCCTCGGAAGAACCGGGTCTGGGCATAGAGGTAGATGTGGAATGAAGCTTTTGAAATCCATCCTGGACGGCGTGCCGAATTACACGAGATTCCTGCAAGTGAGAGAGATAGACCGGGTAGTAAGGGACATTGCCGAATTGCCCGGAGTAGAGGCAAGGGTAATCGGAAAGACCATGTTCGGCGAGCCCATAACCACCCTGGAGATAGGCCACGGCCCAAGAACGGCCGTGATGATTGGAGTGCCGCACAGCGATGAGCCACTGGGAAGTCTTGGAAGCATTTACTTCGCAAGATGGCTGGCCACCCATCCGGAACATGAGTATCTCGGTTGGCGCTGGGTCATAATCCCAGTTCTGGAAAGGGACGGGATGAAGCTCAACGAGGGCTGGTTCAATAACCATTCAACCTACTCGGCAATGGTCAAATCCTACTTCAGGG
>VMTD01000090.1 GCA_013791785.1 Methanobacteriota archaeon | reverse complement strand
GTGACGTTGGGAGGTAATTGGTGAGAGAATCGGTACTCAAGGACAAAAATACTCAGTTATTCATTTTTCACTTATCACTATTCACTGTTCACTAAAAACTACAATTTAACGAGCAAACTTCAGAATACTGAACTCTTACATCCCCGGAAAAACCTTTTATACTTCCAGCCCAGGTTATGTTTGATTACAATGACCGAATACGTCATCCAAACCAAGGGGTTGAAAAAGAGCTTCAAGAACGTCCAGGCCGTACAAGGCATAGACCTGAACGTGGAGAAAGGCGATATCTACGGATTCCTGGGTCCGAATGGTGCCGGAAAAACTACCACCATCAAGATGATTCTCGACCTCACCCAGCCCGATTCCGGCGATGTGTTCATAAACGGCCGCAACTCAAAGGAGATGGGGGTGCTGGCCCGCCAGGGCATAGGCTATCTTCCGGAACGCGCCCAGTTCTATCAAAATCTTACTGCCCTCCAGACCATGGAATTTTTCGCGGAACTGAAGGGCGTGGGAAAGGAAGAATGCGACGAGCTTCTTGCCAAGGTCGGAATGGATAAATGGCATGATGAAAAAGTTGGCACGTTCTCCAAAAACATGGTCCAACTCGTGGGTGTCGCGCAGGCCCTGCTGGGTTCTCCGCACCTGCTCATACTGGACGAGCCGACATCCGGACTTGACCCACGGTGGGCCAGGGCTCTGAAGGACATCATCCTGGAGATGAACGGCAAAGGTACGACGGTTTTCTTTTCCTCCCATCTGTTATTCGAAGTGCAGGAACTGTGCAAGCACGCCGCTATCCTGAACAGGGGCCAGTTAATCATCGAGGACACGGTTACAAAGATGAGCGAGGGCCTCACAGGAAAACCGAAGCTCATTATCCGCGTTACAGGCGACCCGGCCCCCGGAGTAAAGGCGCTCACGGATGCCGGTATAACCGACGTCCAGGTCCACGGGCAGGTCATTTCGGTTCATGTCGATGCAAACCAGAAATCCCAGGTCATGAAGATACTGGCACTGGCCAACGTGGATGTGGAGGATTTTAAGACTGAAGACTCGTCACTGGAGGACGCTTTCATCAAGTACATCGGCGCGGATTCAACACCGGGGGGTGACCGGAATGAAGCTTGATATCCACATCGGAAAGGTCAAGGCCATAGCCAAGAAGGAGTTCATGGACAATGTCCGGAATAAATGGGTTCTTTCCTTGACCATAATATTTATTATTCTCACATTGGTCATGTCTTACTTTACTATTGCCGCC
Organism: Methanobacteriota archaeon; assembly: GCA_013791785.1. GTDB lineage: Archaea > Thermoplasmatota > Thermoplasmata > SG8-5 > SG8-5 > UBA147. The sequence continues at coordinate 11,788 of VMTD01000090.1, read as the reverse complement.
ACACCCTCTTCGGTTTCTGAAATCGCCATCAAAGGAGAATGGGACCCGATAAATAATTATGCAGAGCTGGGAGACAATGGATTGGGCGGCAAATCCTATGATGCTTATATTGTGAACAATACCGGAAATTTCACATTTGACGGTCAGGCCTATGAGTTTGTGCCTCTCGATTGGGTTGTGCAGATAGATTCCCACTGGCAAAAATTCAAATTCATGGGTATATGGGATGCTGCGAGCAATGTTCCGGAACTCACTGACAATGGGGGCAATGGAACTCAGGGCGACATTTATTACGTTCAGGTCGCCGGAAACACACTGTTGGATGGCAATAACACATGGTCAGAAAATGATGTACTCATCAACTGGGACGGAAAATGGAACAAACTTGTAGCCCCGGAATCGAATGTGGGTTTCAAGGGATACTCTGACACTGTTGCCGGGATGTCCACCATAGCCGCAATGCTGCTCCCCATAATAGCCATCATGCTGGGTTACAGCTCCATCATCGGAGAGCGGGAGAACGGCTCAATGGGGGTTGTTCTGGGCTGTCCGGTTTCAAGGAACGATGTGGTAATCGGTAAATTTGGCGGTCTCGGTTTGGTAATGTTCACCACCATTTTCCTCGGTTTCGGTATTTCCGGACTTATCGTCGGTGCCCTCGCAGGTTTCGCTGATTCACTGGAATATCTCCTGTTCATGGTGCTTACATTCCTGTTCGCCATGTTTTTCCTGGGATTCTCCATATTCATGTCAACCATAGCCAGTAAACGTTCAACTGCCATAGCCGGCGGTCTGGCCATATTCTTCAGCGGCATGATAGCCGGAGTTATCCTATTCGGTATCTGGGCAGCCACCGGCGGGGACATTAATGCCCTGACGGAACAGGCCATGAAAGGTGTAATGCCGCAGTTCCCGGACTGGCTCTGGGCAGGCTATTACTTCTGCTTCATGGACATCTATCCAATGGGCGCCGCCGAGCTCTTCGGAATAACGGAATTTTTCGGGTTCAAATTGGAATACCCCTGGTTCATCAACGCCCCTTACATATTCGCCTGGTTCATCTTCCTCTCCGGCAGCACGTTCCTGGCATCCATTCTCTCTTTCAGGAAGAAGGATATTTAAGCAAAGTTCATTACCAAGAAAGGATTGGCCAGCACCATGGATATAGACAAATCCGAACTGAAAAATAAATCATTCGAGTGCCTGGACGGCTGCGCCATGTGCTGTCTGTGCCAGCCTGAGTTATCAATGGAAGAACTGGCCAGGTTTAAGAAATACGGTCTTGCGGCCGGTCTTACCCATGAGCATATCCAGGGCCATGTTACTGACGAACCAACTGCCATCAAGCTCCAGGGCGGGAACGGCGCCTGCCACTTCCTTCTGGACAGGAGATGCACCATCCATGATTTACGGGCGGCGTCATGCCGGCAATTTCCTGTTCATCTGCATGCTTTGCACAGAATCCAGCTCAACGCCAATCGCTCCTGCCGCGGAATAACCAAGGGCGGCGATTCCCTTGCGGAATTTGGCGATGGCCTCCTGGTAGACATAGACCCTGCCGTAATTTCCGGTATTCTGGCAGAAACCATTGACGCGGTTCATTCTTTCGAGAGCAATGCAAGGGATTCAAATGTTTATCAGTCCCCGGAGAGGCTCAGGGAAGCTGCGGATGCGTTAATTCCGTTCTTGGACAATCCCAAGGGCATAGGAAAGGTCCTGGCGTTTGCGGATTCAGGGCCGGAACTGGGGGGAATGCCTGTCGAGGACATTGTCCAGATGGTTCAGGACTCCGATACTCCGGATGATTTAATCGATATGGCAAACGAAGGAAACCTGGAGCAGCTGGACCTTGACAATCCTGCATGGCTCCCGATTTATGTAGATGGCAATTTCAGGTGGAGGACCTACAGGGCAGTGAGCGACAGCATCGAAGTAATGGAAATTCGGCCCGACGGAAAGACAGTTCCCGAAATTTCAATAACGGGACTTGAGCTTGCCCAGCCGAACAATGGCGCCAGGAAAATCTTCTCCGATTATGTCAAGCTCCTGAACACACGGGACCCGTTCCTCGGATATGCTTACTGGCTGTGCGACGACCAGGATTATGAATATGATCTCATGACTGTTTATCTGGGATTGCTGGCCACAACCATGCTGGACCTCTGGTGGCGCTCCTGTCTTATCGGCAGAATTATTGGCAAGGATGTTCTGGATGCGGAACTGGCCCTGGAAGGAATTAAAGCATTCGACATGGACTGCTTGGATATGCCGACGATGGGCGTTTTTTTCTGAATACCAGCCTCTTTTTAATTTGCCTGATTCTGATGTTCAGATTCGATAAGCGGCTCAGATGGTGGGTTTTCAGGGGCTGATTCAACAGCCTCAGGCTTTCCCCGCGCATGAATCCCAGCGCTGCCAGTATCCCCAGCACAATCGCGGCAATAACTGCGCCCCAGGCCGGTGTTTCTGCAATCGTCTGGGTTTGAATCTTCTTTGCGAACCTCATACCTATATCTATTGTTCAAGAAGCCATTTCCAGGCAGGAATAACATTGATAGAATATTTTTCCACTTTCAATTCTTCTTGTTTATCTAAAGTAATAATTGTCCCTTCTGAAAGGTCATATGTTCTGAGTGCATCCAACAGTCCATTAATCTCACGTTCCATGGTTAGTTTATTGGACAGGTTCTCCGAAACCTGGATGGCGCGAATCACTTTTGGTCCATCTTTTATTATGAAGTCACATTCCTTCTTTTCAAGATGATAATAAATCTCTTTGCCTCCTCTTTGCAAATGATTCAATATCAAGTTCTCAAGCCTATGCCCCCTGTTCTCACTGAAATTGAAAGCCGTGCTCGTTATGAAACCGACATCTCCAGCATAGATTTTTGAAGGTAGTGCCCGCTGTTTCTTAATTGAATATGAAAATCTGTTGATTTTTTGGAATAGAAAGGCTTCCTCAAGATGGTCAAGAAAGCTCTTTATGGTGCTCAGGCTCTTTATACCCACAATATTCTTAAGATTATTATAGGAAACAGAATAACCGGTGTTGGAAACAAGATAGAGAGCTAATTCTTTCAATTCTCCGACGTCCCGGATTCCGTATCTGGCCACGATGTCTTTTGTAATTATATCTTCAAAGTAATTTCTGGCAAGACCCACGTCATTCTGGATCAATACCTCAGGAAAACCGCCAGTTTTAAGGTATTCATCGAATGATTTTCGTAAAAGGCTTTTTTCACGGGATGTTAGGCGATTGACATTCTCAACATGGATTCCCCTCAGCCTTAGAAATTCACGAAAACTGAACGGGCACAGTCTGATGACGCGATTGCGGCCGGTAAGGTAAGTGGATATCTCCGAACTCAACAGGTTGGAATTGGACCCGGTCAGGAAGACCTTCTTTCCAGATGTGAATAAATTATTAACCCACCGCTGCCACATCGGCGCGTTTTGGACCTCGTCAAGAAGAAATACGGCGACATCTCCAAAAAGCTCAAGAATACTCTCGTCTAGAAGGCTGTAATCCTCGATTGAGAAGTTTGCAAATCGGATATCGCTGAAATCAATAAAGACCATTCGTGTATCCAACTTCGAAGAGATCATCCTGAGCAATGTGCTCTTTCCACACCTGCGGATACCTGATATGACCACTATCTCCTTGCTGTTGATGGTTTTGGAAAGGTCTATATCTCTTTCAACTAACTGGCCTTTGGTTTCAAGGAATGATTGCTGATCTAGCAAGATTTCACGAACAATCTGTTTCTCCATAATAGGATAATAGAGTTCGCCCCATATAAACCTTTCTCTAGTATCGAACGATTTTGATGTGTTCCATTCTTTACTAACGAAGGCGTTAGCTTTTGGGAGCACTCAATTTTTCAGCCCGAACTCCTTCTCCAGTATCCCCATGAATTCCTCAAAATCAGTAAAAGTATAATCCGGTTGAATATCATACTTGTTCTTCTTCCACCACCATTTCAGCCAGGCGCTCATCATGCCCGCGTTCTTGGCACCCCGGATGTCAAATCCAACGGAATCTCCGACGTGAAGCGTTTCTTCCGGCTTCGTGCCCATCTTCTCCATGGCAGCCTGCAATCCTGCCGGACTGGGCTTGAGCTCTCCGATATCTTCACCATTAATGATTGCGACCCAATCGTATTTCATGAATCCCATCTTCTGCATTTTGTCATGCGGCGGGTAATCAGAAACAACGCACATGGGAATATCATTGGCAACGACCATGTCCAGCATGTTGAAGACATTTTTCAGCGGCTTTATCTTGTCGAATGAAGAATTGAAACCCTGATAAACCACCTTGTCGATGTGATTTCTCGTCCATTCCGGCGTTTTTTTCCACCGCTTGGCCATGACCTCGACCTGGCGCTCCCTGAAATTCTCTATTTTACCTTCGCTGCGAAGTTTTTTCCTCTCTTTGGTGAGGTCATAGATGAGCTTGGTGTGAGGACCAAACCGATGTATCAGCTTGGTGACCATGCGCGGGTAATTGTAGAATGTGGCATCGAAATCGAATGTTATGCCAGACAGTTTTTTCACCATGTATTTCACCAGGATATATCAATGCTCAATTAAGTAATGTTCCCCAGGAGTATTCGCAGTTTCCATTCCAGTTTTCGCCGGTCTCTTTGTGAACCTTTCCTGCTTTGTCGGTATACTCCAGTTCCACAACTTCCGAGGGAAATTCATTGTAGAAGAATTTGTTCCGCCATATCTTAAATCTGCTGAAGGTGTAGGTGGTCTTTGCCACGGTTATGACCTTAACGCGTAATTTTTCATTGTCCAGTTCTCCAGTGGCCTCGAAACCGGGCAGTCCGTTCTCCTGCCTGAAGACCCTGTAACGGACATGTTTGAAACGCTTTGTTTTTTCTCCTGCTGGGGTGTAATTGAGATTCTTGTTGAGGAATTTCATCTTGCCGTCCCACTTCGGCTTGCATTCGGAATTGCGCCTGAACAGTTGTCTTGAAATAAACGTGGTGAAGTAAGTGAAGTATGCGCCGTCCTTCCTGTGAAAAACACCCCAGAGCCATGGCACGGCCGGCGTATTAAGGCAGATATGCTGCATGTAAACGCTGCCCTCAAGATTTCTGGCATTGCCCATCGTGGCCAGCTTTCCTGAGAATCTTACATAATAAATCTTCTGCTGGTCAAAGCCCATTTTCTTGGTCATGAGTGTGCGCTTGTACCCGACAATTGGCGGTACTGGTGTGGCAAATTTAATGTCAATGTCAAAATCATCTCTGTGGAACCTGAGCTTCGTGATTTCTCGGTTCGCCCTCAGGTCAAAGTCATCGGACTTAATTTCCATTGAATCCTTGCTGGCTATTGTACTGATGACCAGGTTCTTCGGTTTGATTTCTTGAAATGTCTTGCCGTCATAATACCAGGCTGTGGCCATACCGTTGTAAGTGAATTTTTCAGGGGTTCCGGTGATCTCTGCTTTCGGCCCCCATTCAACGCCGTTAACCCGCACGTTCCTGTAAGTCTTGGTGGTCCAGTAAGCCACAATCTGCTTTTTAACGCCATCTTCCTCGAACAGGAACATCCACCACCACCAGACAAAACTTCCCTTCTTGGAGAAAGTTCTGGCCGGAGGAAATCCCGTGATAAAGTCGGGCTTCTCGGGCGGCGTGTATTTGTCGATGGGCTCGAACATGAAGTCCATGTGGCCTTGATATGGCTTTATGTAATAATGTTTTCGCAGTAGGCCTATCACAAGGTTCATTTAGAGGATTGCTAATACCTATAATGATGGAAGAGAAAATACCTGGGGCCAATAAATCAAATGGAAAGGCTAGTGCGATAATTCTCATAGGTTCTATTTTTGGATTTGCCTTGTACGCATTTCTTATCTTTGCCCTTATCTCAAACAACATGGTATCATTGGACCCTTTCGAGGGCGGTGCGTACCAATGGGCTGCTGACCTTGAATACACCGAGGAAATCAACCTGAACCTTGTTTCTGCAGAAATGGACGAAAGGGGGATCGATGATTACAATGTTGATTTCAATGAAGATACCTGGGAGTCGGACAGGTTATTCGGCGAAAGCATTCCCGGTATTAGCAGAACCTGGAACATGTTTTTCTATTACAATATCACTCTCGACATTGAGAAATATAAAATATCCAACGATACACTGGAACAACTGGACTTCATTGTGGATTCTAATAACGGGACAGTCGAATTACCGATTTACTGTTTGATTTATAACAATCATTATGACGATGGCTTCAGCACATCTCTTAACATGTACAATGCGTACATAACGAGCCCCTGGTCGGATTATGGAGTGATATTTGACGGTATTCCCTGGAAACAGATAATAGAGGATGAGATGCCGAATTTCAAACAATTAATCGAGGACGCCACTGGCCTAGAGCCTAAAAGTTCCAAAGTGGTTAAGCAATATTCTTAAAAAGAAAAATGCAGGGAGAGAGATTTTCATAAGGCCAGCGTCCTAAAAACGCCGGTCATTTTGAACTCTCGAAGGACTAACCACAGGATCCTAAGTCCTGCCCCTTAGGCCAAGCTCGGGTATCCCTGCTTTTGCGTATGTCACGTGGCAATCGTCATCAATTTAAAAACTCTTGCTTTGAGCATTTTTCTTTTAAGATTTTCTCCGCTGGCTCGGGCTCCAAAAGAAAAATATTCAGTAAATAAGAAAACTCGCCCTCGCCTGCTCGAAAATCAATGTGGTTGATTGGGTGCCCGGGGTGAAGATTGACTGTCGTCAAAAAGAAAAATTCATTTTCTTTTAAATTTTATGACTAATGTAAAAGCCAACAATAGGGCGACTAGAATTATTGAAATTTCAAACCATGGAATCAAAAAAGAATCGCCTCCAGAATCACCTATATTAACATCTTCTGGATTCATCGACAAGAGTAATAATTGATTGCCCGACCCTGCTGCAATATATTTTCCGTCCGGGGACATCGCAACCTGGTATGCTGTTCTCTGCGATTCGTTCAAATAATGATACAAACAATTGCCCGCATCGTCCCTAATTATTATTCCATACGGGCCAGGTTCCCAACCGTAAGGATGAACAATCATTCCACCTGAATTTGATGCAAAGGAATTAGAGCCAAAAAATGAGGAATCATAGCTATCGTTCTTCCATAGCAGGTAGCCACTTTGGTTAAAGACGAGAATATCTGTAAATGTGCTGTGTGTTATAATTCCGCCCACATCGCTAATTGTGGGGTCGAACCACCCTCCATCAATGAACCATAGCTCATTGCCGTTGACATCAAGGGCGATGGTCATACCATAATCTGAGCCCGCAATGACAATTGATCCATCAAATGGTGTATCTACTGAAAGTATGGCAGAAGTGAATTGCCATGACCACAACTTTAATCCAGCACTAGAGAAACAATATACTTTGTAATCTGGGACAAGGGGGATGATTGATCTCTCCCCAGTGCCAGCATAAATTTTAGTGCCGTCTCCCGAGATTTTCACATCATAAATTCCGCCATAGGTCCACATAGCCCACTTAAGTGTACCCGACTCAAACAGGGAAATCTCTGAATTCGCCCCATCAATCATTGAGCCCACAGCAATTTTATTCCCATCTGGGGTCATTGATATCACCCAGGCATCAGGAACGTTATGAGACCATAGGATTGTGCCTGTGTTAGAATACGCTTCGATATCCCCACTGCTCCAAAGCACTACAGAAACAGAGCCGTCATCGGACATCTCAATCTCATTTGGTGTGTCATTTGGTTTGGATATATCCCAGGCCAAAGAGCCGCCCTTATTATAACAACGGACACCCCTGTAATCAGTAGCATCATCATACCCATTGACCACGCAGTAAGCTGAATATGTACCATTGTTTGAAACAGCAACGTCATAGACCACGCATTCAGTATCGGGGTGGGTTTGGCTGGAATTGGTTGACCACAGGGTTATAGGTTGTGTATCATTGCCAAAGAATTGTGACTGAGTTCCAACATATATTTTTACTGCCGATTTCAAGCTTTGATTTCCAGAGATATTCCTCACAATCAAAGAGGCATTGAATATTCCTGGCGAATTATAGCTATGAGATATAGAGTGGCTTTGTGTCCAACCACTATTATTTCCATCTCCAAAATCGTAATAATAATCGGAAAGGTCTGGACCATTACTTTCAGATCCATCTAAAATTGTGGTATCTCCGAGGTTTAAGAAAATCTCATCGATTTTCAATATAGCTTTCAAAGAGGGAGGTTCAAAATATAATCGATATTGAGATTTAATCTCCTCAGGTGTGAGTGCTATTTGCCACACGGATAATTCATCTATGAGTCCATCAAAAAATGCTCTTTGGCTATTATCGCTTATATCACAATATGCCCCTATTGTAGGAGAATAAGCCCCACTAAGTGAAACCATACTCACATCTGGAACAGCTAATGAACTTACTAACTCTCCATTAATATACAACTTTAGACTAATTCGATTATAAGTACCCACAACATATGACCATTCATTCAAAGGTAAATTTCCTCGCGTCCAATAAAATTGATTATTTGAGTTTTTTATCCCGATTGAAACATTGGCATAATCTACGCAATTAAAGAATATCTCTCCATCTCCCCCGTCATAAAATATGAAGGTTTCTTCTGATAGGGAATATGGTTTCACCCACGCTTCTATGGTAAATGCATTCAGAATAGTCCCAGCTAATGAATCTCCACAATCGACATAATCATTAATACCATCAAATTTCAATGCCTTTCCGGAAATACCATCTACCCAAGAGGGATCTGAGGAGTCAGTTGTTGTGGTGCTACCTAATCTACCATTATTTCCATTCATGGTCATGTCAAAAGCGGTCTGGCCGCTTCCTTCATTAAATGGCCAATACGCAATTTTGGAATTATTCAGTATAGGATAATTTTGCGAGGATGAACTATATTCATATGAAATCTCAGATGGCGTCAGAACGTGGTTCCAGACTTTTACGCCACTTATTGCACCCTTGAATTGAAAAAGATGGTTGCTGCTTGCGTCTTCGTATGAGCCAATTGTAGGATAATAATTTCCACCAGGATTATACAACCCATTTGCTGGGACAGTTGTTGAATTTCTTTGAACCCCGTTAACAGATATGCGTAATTCAGAACCTGTAAAAACGCCTGTAACCAATTGCCATTTGTTAAATTCTATTGATTTCTCTGCAGTAGTCCATTTTTCATTTACACCATTTATTTTAGCAGTTATTGAACACGAAGTCCCAGATTGAGAAAGTGCGTACTCTCCATCACTTCCATCATAGAATATATACTTGGGTCCTGTGCTGACTTCCGGTCTTATCCAGGCCTGTACAGTAAAAGAGGTCAATACCGATCCTGTAAGAGTTGTGCCGCAAGTCACATAATCATTAGTGCCATCAAACAATAATGCTGAATAAGAAATTCCAGTCTCCCAAACGGCTCCACTTATTGTGCCATCATTGCCAAATCCAGAACTATCGCTTAATAACGTTCCTGATCCTTCAATAAAATCGTAAGACGCAATCACCCCGTCTGTGGTATTAGCATTGACGCTGAGTATTGATAAGCTTGGTATGGCAATCAACATTATACAGATGCAAATTGGAATTGCTTTCAAATATTTCATCTTTGTCTCCCTACAATTCAGAATCTTTATCTCTTCGCCAGATGAATACATGAAGGACTATAAAATTCCACCTCTAATTCTAAGTAACATCTTTGACACACCCCAGTTGCTACGTTCCAAATCCCCTCAGGGTTTGGATACCGATAAAGTCGCCCCGCAGCTCCCGCACTTGACCTGCTCCCCCACCAGGAACAGCCGGTCCGGCGGAGCCCCGCAGTTCCTGCATCCGCCCACGGGTATGACCTGGCCCAGGCTCTCCAGGGTGAAAAACTCGTCGGTGGTTCGGTCTATGTGACCTTTCACCAGGCCGGCATCCAGGCAGGCAGCTATCTTCATCTCCGCTTCGTATTCCGTCACTCCCAGCTTCTGCGCGACCTTGGATATCTTTATCCTGCGGTATGCCCGAAGGAGTTCGGCAAGATTCTCAAGGTTCTTTGCAGCCTTTCTTTTCCTGAGGCCAAGGAACATGAGTATGATACCAGGTGTGAGGGCCAGCGGAGCCAGTACCAGCAAGAAGAGCTTCCATACCCCGGAACCCGCGCCCACAACCAGAAGTATGAAGCCGATGAGGAGGAAGAAACAGCCGAAGAACAGACCGGCTATGCCCAGGAAGAAGAATATCTGCCAGTCTCCGAGTATGTCCATCGGTCCTTTTGCCATGCTGTTCGGAACTTTGATGCCGTGCTGATTTATATCATGTTTGGTGGCAGGCATGCGCCAACTACCTGCCATAATCATTAAATCGACGCTGCCATTTTCCTTGTACAGGCGATAACATGAAACTCACCATAATCGGCTGCGGTTCAATCGGCCGCACTCTGGCACGGTACCTTGAGACAGTGGACGACGTGGAACTCGTGCATGTGTACGACAACAAGAAGGAAGCAGTGGATACACTGGTAGCTGAATGCCAGAAAGTCAGGTATGCCACAAATCTGGAGGATGCATTTGAGAAATCGGACCTGATTGTGGAAACTGCGTCCCAATCTGCTGTCCACGAGTACATACCCAGAGCCCTGGAAATGGGGAAGAACGTACTGGTCATGAGCGTCGGCGCGTTTGTTGAAGATGATTTCAAGGAGAAATGCAGAATCATCGCCAAGCAGAAGGGCTGCAAGGTTTACATTCCGTCCGGCGCTGTCTGTGGCATAGAAGGAATCTGCGCAGCAGCCGTCGAGGAAGTGGAGGAAGTCATCATCATGTCCTACAAGCCGCCGGAAGCGCTCAGGGATGTGAAATACCTCAAGAACAAGGGCATCGATATCGACGCGATAAAGCGCCCCAAGGTCATTTTCAACGGCCATGCCAAGGATGCAGTGAAACATTTCCCGAAGAACATCAACGTTGCCGCAACCTTGAGCCTTGCTGGTGTCGGTATCGAGCGCACCATGGTCAAGATTGTAATTGATCCGAAAGCCACTCGCAACACCCATCGGATTATCGCCAAGGGCAAGTTCGGCGAGATAGAATGCTGGTCCAGGAACATGCCGTTCCCGGAGAACCCGCGGACGAGCTACCTGGCGGCACTTTCGCTAATCTCGGCGGTGAAGAAGATAATGGGCAGCTTCTGGGTCGGGGTCTGAATGGGAATTGAAATTAGAGCAATGGAGGAACAGGACATCCCCGAGACGATACGGGTGATGAAAGAAGCCTGGGTCCATTCCTACGAGAGCATCGAGGAGAGGTATTACCCCAGGGAGGCTCACGATTTTGATATGAGCCTGAACACCGTTGAAAGATACACGGGCAGCATGGAATACGAATACGGATTCTTTTTCATAGCCGAGGTCGATGGCAAGATTGCCGGTTCCATCCGCGGCGAGATAATCGGAAAGAGCGGTTTCGGCATGATAAGGAACATCGCTGTACATCCGAATTATCTCAGGAAGGGCACCGGAAGGGCACTGATGGAGCATGCTGTGGATTACCTGAAGGCCGAGGGCTGTCACAAGGTATCGCTGAACACAATGCCTGTTCTGCTGCCGGCCATCAACCTCTATCTGAAGATGGGATTCGTGCCGGAAGCATATCTCGCCAAGCAATGGTGGGGCGTGGATTTCATCTACATGAGTTTGTGGTTCGACAAAATCGGATGAAATAGAAAATTATCTGAAATGAGTGCTCCCCAACGCTAAAGCGTGGGGTATCCT
>VMTD01000021.1 GCA_013791785.1 Methanobacteriota archaeon | reverse complement strand
TGCCGTACTAATGCAATCAAAGTAAATCGAAGTCACCAGGCTTCGATTGTTCAGGCATGCAACTTATTATGGTAAAGTTCCAGCCCCGAATCCGCTAGCAATACCTTCAAGCGGTAACGCCAGCCACTTTAGGGGCTGGTAATTTACAAAATAACCTAATTATTTTAACAGCACATCACGACAGAAACAAAATAAACTATGGATTAAAAAAAATCAAATAAAAAAGTAGGAGTGTCCAACCGATGACAGTGCAAGTGAATCAGAAAGCGTCACTGCGAGTCATCACGGGTTGTGACACTCGAACCTTTGCCCGCAATTACTTCTTCTTTGTTGCCTTCTTCTTTGCGGGTGCTTTCTTTTTTGCCGGCGCCTTCTTCTTAGCTGCCGGCTTCTTCACCGGCTTCTTTGCTGCCGGCTTCTTCTTTGCCGCCGGCTTCTTCTTTGCCGGCGCCTTTTTCACTGCTTTTTTGGCTGTCTTTTTCGGTGGCATATATTTTCCATCCCGTAGATCTTTCTTGACCTACTAAAACGGAATTGATTTAATAATATATAAAACAGATGTATAAATTAATTCATATTTGTAATTATATATAAATTGGCATATGGTAAAAGCAATGAATCGTTTGAAAAATAATTTACATTTTTCATTGCAATAATTCATCATATTTTGTGTTTAGCCAGTATCTATATTATATATATTACTTCTACATATATATAATTAAATGAATTAACAAAAATTCAATAACACAAGAAAAATATTTTAAAAATATTTTGGCGCAATATTTTGAATAATTATGCAGCGAAAAAACAACGATAAAAGTACAATCACATCAAACATTTTCAAACAAAAATTGCATGCGATTATCAACGCAAAATACTACAGCATTCGATGATGGGCCGGAAACATATCCAAACTAAATCCAGGGCCATACAACTGATATTATTCTACAAACAAGCGGTGAATGCGAAAACTGAATGCCAGCAATAGGGAGCGTTCGCCATGAATCATCATTTGAGAATCAATCAGATTCACCGTGTGTGTAATTTCCGCAAAATTATAATGAGCATTCAGAATGCATAATTTTGCGGGGCTACACCTTCCCCCAGATAAATTTCTCAGCCCCGGAGTCCGGAACAGTGGCAATGTAAGCGTACAGGTTGGACCTGCGCATCACGTCAATCTCGAGAATCATCTGCACGAATTCCAGAGCTTCATAAAACCGATTGGTCAGTTCATGGGTGTGGCGTTCGTCGCCGGCTGCCGAACTCGTAATTATGGCTGCAAAAATCTTCACCGGTTTTCTGCCTTCCAGCATGAGAAGTTTTGTGAGGTCCATGGCGATATTTCTGCTCGAATAAAGGCCGGGTCCTCTCCATTCCAGGTGGATTCTCGGGTCGTCCCTGATCACCAGGTCGAATTTTCCTGGATTTCCGTTGTCCAGGGCGAGTTTCTGGGTGGATTTCGGCCGTGTCATGTCGAAGTCCTTCCAGGAATAAAGTGCTTTCGTGGGATGATTGGGCACAAGTATCATGTCCCGGTAAGGGTCTATTTTCTGGTCCACGTAATGCTTGGTCACCAGACTTGTGAACTGGTGCTGGAAGAATTGCTCATTCAATATTCCGGACCTGTTTCCATCCTTCACCATCTTTTCGGTTCTGGAAAGTATGTTTCCCATTATTTTCTCGACATCTACTATTCTCATACACTCACCACGTCTGTAATCGCATAGAAATAGAAATAAGTGTCGTAACATTAGGGGTTAGCATGGAGATAAGGCAATTCCTCGTTGGGGACAATTTCAGCTATGTCATCTACTGCGGGAGAACGCGCAAGGCCGTATTGATAGACCCGGGGCTCAATGCCTCGGAGGCCATGAAGTTCATCGGCTACGAGAATCTTGAACTTCTGTTCATAATCAATACACACCATCACCGTGACCATGTATCCGAAACCGCGCGGGTGCAGGACATTTACAAGTGCGATGTGATTGCTTCCGTCCAGGATTCTGCCCGTATGGAAGGCGTAACAAAAACAGTCGCAGACAGCGAAGTCATGATGCTGGGTGATGTCAAGCTGGAGTTTATTCTGACTCCCGGGCACACCGCCGGCAGCATCTGTGTGCTGGCAGACGGCCGAGCGCTCTTCACCGGCGATACGCTGTTCATCGGGGACTGCGGCCGCACCGACATGGATGATGGAAGTCCTGCCGATATGTACGCGTCAATGCAGAAACTTAAGGCGCTCCCGGATGATATCGTTATGTACCCTGGACATGATTACGGGCCGAAACCCACAGATACCCTTGGAGGTCAGAAGAGGACCAACAAAACCCTGTTAGCAGACTCGTTCGAGGCATTTTCACACATACCATAATACTTATTCGTAATACTTATTATTATTTATTATTACGGTTGGGTGACTTTTGTGCTTATTATACCTTCCTTAATTCAGACTCATAGTTATTTCTAATAATGAATCAATCAAATGTTGCGGTAGCACATCTATTTAATTATTATTACGGGACATATTCAAATATTGATACCTCTCTCCTTCAAAAGCTCCTTTTGCTCATCAATATCGTCCATCCATAGCCCAAGTTTTCTTGAGATGTGCTCGGTCCACCCATAGTTCTCGAATGTATGGTCCTCTTTCTTCACCTGGGTGGGGTCTATCATGAATCCGGCCTTTTTGTAATACTCCTGGGCAAGGTATCCGTCATCCATGGCTTTCATTGCGCTTTCAATGTCGAGGTCCTTCGGATACTCGTCCTCGAACAGGGTAAAATTCAGCGGGTAGCGCGGTCTCACCGGCGGTTCCTCGGCCGGGTGCCCCATGGTGATTTGGACTATCGGTACAACGCGCTTCGGCAGTTTGTACGCCTTGGCGAACTTGTCCATGGCCCACAATGGGGAACCGAGGTAGCAGGTCCCGAGGCCGAGGCTTTCCGCGGCGATGACCATGTTCTGAGCCATGTAGCTGGCATCCTCCATTCCGAACATCAGCAGAGTGAGATCGTTCTGAATTGTTTTCCATCTTCGTTTCTCCATTATCCTCTCAAATTTGTACAGGTCCACGCAAATCGTCAGTAACACCGGGGCTTTGAACGGATTTTTGTCCTTCCGTGTGGAAAGCATTACCGAGTAAATCTGATAGGCAAATGCGGCCTGCTGTCCGGCCATGACAATTGTCTCGATGGTTTCTCTGTCGACGCCTTCGTCGGTGTACTTTCTGATGCTCCTGTGGGCTAAAAGTGTTTTGATAACTTGATTATTTTTCACGGTATCAACTCAGTTAGGTATGGATATCGGGCAATAAAATGTTTGCGAATCGCTGAATTATGTCCAATAACGTGGTAGATCGCCATGCTCGTATGCATGACCCGCCATGCATCCTGCTCATATGCATGACCCGCCATGCATCGTGTACATATGCATGACCTGCCATGCATCGTCCAATCTATTGCGCATGAAATCAAAGCTAATCGGCTTTGATAAATCAGGTGCATGGCCCCCTGGGTAAACTTCCAGCCCTGACAATAAACGCCAGCCACTTTAGGGGCTGGTAGTTTACATGCATGGCGTTGTCTCTTTGGAATGGGGCTATTATTGGATAGATGTTTTCTCAATCTAGAAATCCTTGAGGATGTCTTCCATGTCCGGCTTCGATATCTCCTCGAGGCGGTAGAAAACCCTGACTATGGGCTTGTTGACGCTGAGAACCCTGTTGAGGTCTATCGGAGTGCCTGCCAGTACGATGTCGCACGGTGTGGCATCGATGGTGGCCTTGAGGTCTGCAATCTGCTGGTCGGAGTATCCCATGGCAGGGAGGAAACCCTTGCCCTTCACGTGGGGATATTTCTCGAATGTCTTCTTGATCTCCCCAACCACGTAAGGCAATGGATCAATGGTCTCACCGGCGCCGTACTGCTTGGCCGCAACCATGCCGGCTCCGTAGGACATTTCTCCGTGGGTGAGCGTCGGCCCGTCCTCGATAATAAGTACTTTCTTTCCGCGGATGGCATTCTCATCCTCGATTGTGACTGGGGACGCAGCCTTCACCACGATTGCGTTCGGGTTTGCAAACTTGGTATTCTTCAGAACGATATCCACCTTGTCCGGGTCTGCGGTCGTAATTTTGTTCACAACCACCACATCGGCCATCCTGAGGTTTGTTTCCCCTGGGTAGTAAGCCAGCTCGTGTCCGGGTCTGTGCGGGTCAACTATCGTAATGTGCAGGTCAGGTTTGTAGAACGGCGTGTCGTTATTGCCGCCGTCCCAGATGATGATATCCGCTTCCTTCTCGGCCTCTGCCAGAATTGCGCCGTAATCAACACCGGCGTAAACCACTATGCCCTTGTCGATGTGAGGTTCATACTCTTCCCTCTCCTCGATGGTGCATTCGTGCTTGTCCAGGTCTTCGTATGTCGCGAATCTCTGCACGGCCTGCTTTGCCAGGTCGCCGTATGGCATGGGGTGTCTTATTGCGACGACTTTCTTGCCCTTCGCCTTCAGAATATCCACAACTCTCCTGGTGGTCTGGCTCTTTCCGCAGCCGGTTCTCACAGCGCAGATGGCGATTATCGGGACCTTGGATTTTATCATGGTCCTCTCGGCGTCCAGAAGTATGAAATCTGCACCGTGGGCATTGACGATTGCCGCCTTGTTCATGAGTACCGGATAGGGTACGTCGCTGTATGAAAAGATAACTTCATCCACATTGTGTTTGTGCAAAAGCTCAACAAGTTCATCCTCTGAAAATATCGGAATGCCGTTGGGGTAGAGTTTCCCTGCCAGTGACGGTGGGTAAGTCCTTCCGTCTATGTCGGGTATCTGTGCGGCCGTGAATGCCATGACCTCGAAATCCTCGTTGTCCCTGTAAACCACATTGAAATTGTGGAAGTCCCTGCCTGCTGCGCCCATTATCAATATTTTTTTCTTTGTCATATAGCTCACCTGATTGTCTGTGCTGTGGGATATAAGTAGTTCCATATGTAATTTTTCCCCCGCAAAATTATGTCTTCTGAATGCTGACTATAATTTTGCGGAAATTCCACACACGGTGAATCTGTTTGTTTGCCAAATGTTGATTCATGGCGAACGCTACAAAATGATTTGATTTAGTTCTCGCATTCACCTCTTGTTTGTAAAACGGAGGCAATTTTATGATGCTAGATTTAGTAACAAAATGTTTTCGCATCATTGGCGAATGCGACGTTTGGACATGATTGAAACTGCATTCACCGCGCGTCGTAAATCTAAAATCGATGAGAGTTGCATTCAACTTGCGATTGATTAATTAATTTTCTAAAATGTTTGTTTTCTCTGGCTTACGCTGGCCAGAGAAAAATAAAAAAAAGGGGAGGATTAATCCTGATTTATGTGATATTCTAGAATCTCTCGAACATTCCGCCCGCGTCGACGAGGTTCACGTCCGATTGCTGGGGGTAGGCTGACGGGGTTATCGGGGAACCGGCCATGGCTCCGATGTCGCTGTCTCTGAGGATCATTGCATTTCCATGGGCCAGGTCTATCTCTGACTGGCAGGCCATTATTTCCTCGGCCAGGGTGGCTATGAAGTTTCTACCCATGGATTCTCTGACGTCTTTTATGAGTGATACCACGTTGTTGTCTATTATCCGGAATGCGCTTTCCAGTGTTCTCTCATTTCCGAATTTCAGCAGGGAGTCATTGTCCAGCACCACAATGCTGTCGGCTTCATTGCGGAGATTTTGCACCTGGTCTTCTGCCATCTGCCTTCTCGAAGATTCCGCCGAGAACGGCAGTATGCATATGGCGAATGTCACCATTCCGAGTCCCTTGGCCATTCTGGCGACCATGGGTGCCACCGCGGTGCCTGTGCCTCCGCCGTAGCCAGCAATGATGAATACCACATCTTTGGAGATGAGGCATGACTTTATGTCGTCGCTAGCCAGTTCAGCACATTTTTCCGCGACTTCCAGGTATCCGCCGGAGTCACCGTTGAACGTGATGTCCTTTCCGATGCAGATCTTCCTGTCTGCCTCGACGTTCTGAAGACCTGCCATGTCCGTGTTGATGAGTATTTTGGGAACACCCCTGAGCTGCTCACCCGTACGTCTCAATATATTCGCTGCTGCACCACCACACCCTACTATCGCTATTCGCGGTTCAATTATACCGCCCGATATTACGTTTAATATATCCATTTCCATCTGTGTCTTTTCCGATGCTAGGCTCATCGTTTTGCCCTCCTGTTCTTCTGTTAAAGGGGGGAACGGGGCCCGCATCGAACATAATACTGGGTCCATAATCGGATTCTGAGCTAGTTGTTAATTTGTATGCTTTTATGTGTAATCTTGAGTTCAAAGCAGAGTGCATCCCAACCCTCTGGCAGCCAATGAAGGCTTATTTTACAGTGTGTTCCATTATCCATATCGTATGTGTGGTGTATCCGTGTGCAAGGCGTGTTTCCGTTCCCGTTTGCGTGTGAATTGTCATACTACGGTTTGACTATCTGTCGCGAAGCGCTGTTGTCCAGATCGGCCTCAACTTTCTTCCCTGTGACTACTTCCATGTGTGTTGCGGCGTTTCGGACCTCTTTGAAGCGCGCCGAGGTGAAGTAGTGAGTGATTGCGTCTTCAATGGCTTTTTTCGGTGTTGTGTAGTATCCGCGGTCCACCATTTCTTTGATGAACCCCTTGAGGAGCGGAGATAATTCCACCGTCAGTGTATTCTCATTTTCGATGGCTTCGAGATAGGCTTCTGTGGCCCGTCTCAGGAATTCACTCCGATTCGGATATCCGCGTTTCCTGACCTCTTTGTCAACTTTTTCCATCATGGCCTTTTCGAAACGCGCGGAAACCCGCTCGTCAACCTGTTCCTGCATTTTTCACCTCTTTTGAATGACAGATTTGTCTCTTGTTGCAAGACAAACAAGACACTATATATCTTGAGAGTATAAATACTTTTTTATTGTGTCATATTTGAGCACAAATTAGGTCATACAATTGTTTTTATTTTGACTTACTGGCACAGTTGAAAAACCATGTACCCTGCAAAAATGTATTCCCAATTTCTTGTTATGGTAAGGTGTTTTGCCGCAGACCGAGCAGACATATTTCATGCAATCATCCCCTTCCATTCCTGAACATCGGTTATTTGGTATTCCTCGCGAATCGGGACGAAAGGGCAAGCTACGGATTTTCCGGCGACGATGCAATCCTTCCCCTCGGAGCATATGCATCTCTCGCATTCCGTGATGACCGCGAAAAGTAACATTTTTTCGAGTCTGCTGAATTCGGCAAAACCGAATTTTATGTGTTCCATCGCAGTTTCGTCAACGATATCCTGTGTTATGCTAGACATTCAAGGCCTCCAGAGTTCTTTTCCCTTGCTTTCAAGTTCCTTCATTGCGGCATCCTTCTGGATATTTTTCTTGACAATGCGGTCCATTTTGGGGCTGCGCCTCAGGCAATCATCTTCAAGGTCCTTGAGCCACAAATTCAGGGCAAGAATTATGGCGATGCCAACATCGGTCGCATCGCCGTTCATTATCTGGCGTTGAACCTTCCCGGCCATGCGGTTGGGTATGTTGACTGTGACGCTGGTGGAATTCCATCCGTCCTTCTTCTCCATGACAAAGTTGGCTATGGCCTCCCGAATTGCCGCGCTCCTGCTTCCCAAGCCCAGCCTCTCCGATATAATATCCAACTCCTCCAGGAGCTCCGGTTCCACCCTTACATCAACCCTTTCCTTGTTCATTTCTTCCACCTTTTAGCACACAAACGCGCCCACACTCTTTTAATACTTAGCGACACATAATGGACGTGTCCGTATATATAATTTATGCTAAAATGTAAGAGTTCAGTATTCTGAAGTTTGCTCGTTAAATTGTAGTTTTTAGTGAACAGTGAATAGTGATAAGTGAAAAATGAATAACTGAGTATTTTTGTCCTTGAGTACCGATTCTCTCACCAATTACCTCCCAACGTCAC
>VMTD01000012.1 GCA_013791785.1 Methanobacteriota archaeon | reverse complement strand
TAAATATGAAAAATGGAAGCAGCGAAGACAATCATCTCGGGCGAAAGGTCATTGCTGTGGAGCGTTATTTCTACAAACGGCCAAATCCCAATGTGATAATGATAGGGCGATTCCAGGGGGTCATCTCCGAGGAGCAGCTGAAGGCTGCAATATCAAAGGTGAGGAAACGCCATCCCCTGTTGAATGCACGGATTCGGCAGGAAAAGAATGGTGATGCATATTTCATCACCGAATCGGTAGGTGAACCATGGGTCCAGGTCATTGATTTTGATTCAATCGGCGTCGATGATTTGTTGGGCAGGGCCGTCAAGGAGCTCCGGACCAGACATTCCACGGAACATGGCCCTTTGATACGATTTGTTCTGTTCAGAACCCAAAATGGCTTTGACCTGCTCGTAAATAGCCATCATATGATTTGTGACGGTCTTTCACTCTACTATCTCATTCGCGATATATTTGTACATCTGAGTACACCGGACAGAAAAATAGTGCCTCTGCCAGAGCCAGTCATCGTCGAGAATAACCTTCCGCCCAGTGCCACCTTGAAGAACTATTACAATAAACTCATATTGAGGTTTAATAAGTCATGGGCAAAGAAAGGAATAATCTTTGATGAAGCGGATGATATCAGACTTCATGATAAATTCTGGAAAATGGAGGAAGGCCTGAACATAACTCACTGGAACCTGTCCGAGCGACAAACCTCTTCCCTGATTCAAAGATGCAGGAAGGAGAATATATCTGTTCACAGTGCCCTTTGCACTGCCTTTCTCCTTGCCCAGATCGAGGTCCAGGGAAAGGAACCATACCTGAGAAATATTTCCATGCCTGTTAGTATAAGAAATAGGTTGGCCGCCCCGGTGGGTGAAGCCTTTGGATTGTACTTTTCATCGTTCAAGATCAAGTTCAAACGTCCAAAGGAAAAAAGTTTCTGGGCCAATGCCCTGGCCGTGCATGAACACATCCAGCAGCAAATAACAGACAAGAATGTGTTCACAGTATATATGCAATTGAAGGATCTGCATCCGACCCTTGTGGACTCTATCTCATTTACCAGGTACGGAGAATTGGAGGATAAACTGGCAAAACGTTTATTGAGATTGGAAGGCGATTATACGTTGAACACCGGGCTGGACCTGTCCAATCTTGGGGTGCTGGAGATGCCGGATAATCGTGGCCTGTTAATACTGAAAGACATCATAGGCCCATGCTGTTACAATGAATTTCAGGAGAAATACCTGGGAGTCGTCACCCTTGGGAAAATGTATTTCACAGTCACCTACCGGGAGCCGGTGGTGAGTAAAAGCGTCGTTGAAAGCCTGAAGAAAGTGGCCATGAAACATCTGGGTGAAGCGGTCGGCTGGTGAGAACCAACATTATAACTGCTGACAGAATGCTAAGGCTATCTCTTTATCATTCCCCACTCATGCAGCGCATACTCCGACCGCGTAATCAGGGGAAACTTCGGCTCAGCCAGGACTTCACCATCTTCAATCTCCTTCACCAAAAGTTGGACGCGTATATATTCAGGATATTCCAGCATCGTTTCAATTGAGAATATCCTGTCCACCTCTTCCAATGAAATCGGGTAAATTCCAAATGTGAATTCATCCTGGCCAAAGAATATCTTCATATCATCATCAAACCAATATTCGATGAAATCATTAATCTCGTTTTCAAACAATCCGTATTTGGTCAGTATGTTCCTGAGAATTTCTGATAGGTCGTTTTTATCGATGGGGGCCTGGTTCCATGTAAGAGCATCATTCTGCCTTTTCTGGATCCAGCCAGTGTTTT
Source organism: Methanobacteriota archaeon (assembly GCA_013791785.1). GTDB lineage: Archaea > Thermoplasmatota > Thermoplasmata > SG8-5 > SG8-5 > UBA147. The sequence continues at coordinate 2,441 of VMTD01000012.1, read as the reverse complement.
CATGTTCCGGCATCACGTTCTTTGATTCATAGAACAAATAATCAAATGATTTTTTGTTGGTGAAGATTTTTCCATTTTTCAACACCAAATTGTCCCAGATGATCGAACTGATGCCCTCGCGGAACGGTATTCTGGTGGTGATTGCTCCTTTGACCTTGAGTTTCAACTGTTCTTTTTCCTCTTTGGGCGTGTAAAGATAGATTGCTGGCTTCATGGAGATTACCATTGAATACAGGATTGCTGCAAGAGTAACAGTAATGGCCACCATGATCAATGTGGCAATCAGAGCCAGTGCTCTGGGGCTCATTTTGTCAATTTTAACGGGCGTATCGAATGTTGCTTTACAGTTCCAGCATCTGTAGATTTTCGTTTTGCGGTCCAAAGACAGACGACGGGAATTGCATTCCGGACATTCCAATATCATTTTATCACCATGATAAGTATTGTGCGAAATAGTATAATAGGCTATTTTTGACATGTCAAGAAACGGGGGGTTGATGCCGGAAAAACTTATGGTGGCGAATGGGGGCTCTGGGAAGAGGGCGGTTTTTCATTCTTGGCATTTGTGAGCGAAAAAACATTGCTAATGGATGCGGCTAGGTACGGGATTGGGCAACCTGGCTTTCAGGTTGAAAATGTATAGGTGTATGAAAGTTTGAGAAAAACGATTCTCTATTACGGTTCAATTATCATACACCGTAAAAAATTTCGGTCCGTTGAAATGAATCATATGGTCTGGATTATCTTCAATCCATACCTCTGTATCCCATGCAATGTTATCTATATGCTTTTTGAATTCTTTGAAATTTGGAAATGCACTGATGTAAATTCTTCGTGACCCGGATTTGGCCAACGTTTTCTCCAATTCTATGTGACGTTTGGGAGATAATGGGCCGTGGGAAGTAACCGCTTCAATCAATATAAGATTGTTTTTTTCTTCATCGTATAAGACAATGTCAGGTAATTTATCATGTTGCGTGATTGGAATTTTTAATTCACGCAATATGCTTTCATCGAGAAAAAGCATCTTTTTGGCTGCGTCTCCAACATAAACTACGCTAGTATTATAACAAAATCTGGATCTAAACTCTATGAGAATTTTTGCCTGGAGTTCATTATGCTTACCAGGAGTAAAGTTAATTTGGATTCCGTCAGGTAAATCCACCGGGATCACATGGCTCTTCTTCCTTTTTTCATATTTATCTACAAGTCGGCCTTGTTTCGAAATAAACTTGTTGAGACCACGTTTCCACGACCCTGTCCCAAATCCCTTGATCGTGTTCAACGCCTCATCTGAAATTATATACACTGTGTTGGGGCTATTGGTCGGTCTGAATGGGTCGTCGGAATTTCTTATAACTATTCCGGCTTGTTCAAATTGATGAATTGTTTGACGCCGTATGGTTTCCCTTGTGTTTTCAGCGTATTGCTTATTATAATTTTTTTGTACAAATACCAGAATGTCATGTATTCTTACAGCTCGCTTCTTGGATTTGGACCAGGGGTCTTTTATTTTTAAATCTAGCAAAGCCAACAATGTTAGACCAGAACGTTCGTTTTGTTGGGATTTCGGCAATCCCATGTCTTTCAGAATGCTTATAGCGTCTTCAACTTTTGACATTGGTTAACCACCTTTGTATAAGTTCTTCACTATATTATTTTCAATACCCAGGGCGTGAGTAATCAGATTATCTAATTTTTCTCCTGACGTGCATATTTTATGTTTCTTAACTAATTTTCCAATCTCTATAATTTTTTCATTGCTAGGAAATGGCATGCTTCTGATATCAGTAGCATTTACTTGTGTGTTGCCATTTAAGCATCTAAAATAGTTGTCAATAATTGCCGTATTTAAAATAGCTGCAATCCCCAGTGATTCGTTTATGGTCATATCTCCATCTTGGCGATATATGTAATTAATGTGATTCTCAATACCAATTTTACTGTAAGAAAAAGTATCGGCCACCATTGTTGAAGCGTACAATCGTCTTTTTTGCTCTTTTGAACTGAAACGCTTAACGAGAGTATAGTTTTTTACCGGCAGTAATAGGGCTTTTGTTTCCTCACAATCAATAATTGCCACTTCTTTACTGTTCTTTTGTATTGGCCAGATTACATTCATATCTTTCATATTATGCATCCATAAAAGCGGAACTATATTTGAATAATCTGAGCATTTTGAAACTAAATACTTTTTTGCCCGAAATGGAACCACCGGACCTGTGGATATTTGGAACCCTAAACCTTGAATCGTGTCTGGCCATTGGTCTATAATTTTAATAATACTTAGGTCGAGAGGGGATGTTGGTATTCGAATAAACACATCTCCGTTTTTATGGTGGACTATCACATCTTTTTGAACTTTCACTTTTCTTAATGGCCTAAGATTTTTATTTCTGCTAGCCGAAATTTCGATGTCCTCATTGGAAAATTGACCTTTT
>VMTD01000013.1 GCA_013791785.1 Methanobacteriota archaeon | reverse complement strand
GGCAATCCCGAGATTTCAGGATTCGGGACCAGTTCCGGCATGTGTGTCAGGGTACTGGTGCACGGAGGCATGGGATTTGCCTCTACCGACAAATTGACAAGGGATTCTGTGAAGGAAAGGGTCCAAACGGCCGTTAGGATGGCAAAGGCATCGTCCAGGCTGGTCAGCAAACGCATAATATTCTCCGATGAACCGGCTCACATTGCTGATTACTCGGTTCCGCAGAAGAAGAAACTGGCGGACGTTGAACTGGATGATATTGTGGAAGTTCTCACTCACATTGACAGGGCCATGAGCGAGACCGCGCCCCTGGTCAACAGGTTTCTCCAGTTGGGCATGAGCGAGAAAACAAAATTCTTCACCAACTCGGATGATTCGAAGATCGGGTCGGTAATACCCAGAGTGGTGATGTTCTCCATACCCACCATAATGGAATCCGGAAAAATGTCCCAGGCGATGATACAGAGAGGCGTTTCCATGGGCTGGGAGTACATGGACCCGGTTGTCAGGTCAGAAGAAATTTGCCATGAGATTGCCATGACCTACAAGAACATGAAGGAAGGCGTAAAAGCGCCCACCGGAAAAATAGACATGGTGCTGGGCCCGGAGGTCGTCGGGATTGCGGCCCACGAGAGTTGCGGCCATCCCTACGAGGCGGACCGCATCACCGGAAGGGAGGCTGCCCAAGCGGGCGAATCATTCATCAACGCCGGCATGCTGGGCACAAGGATAGGCAGTGACGTTGCTACGGTCATAGACGACCCGACCGTGGAAAATTCTTACGGATTCTACCTTTACGACGATGAAGGCGTCAAAGCTAGACCGAAAATTCTGATAAAGAACGGTATCATCAATGAATTCCTCCACAACCGTGAAACAGCAGCGGCCATGGATCTTGGTGCCAGCAATGCCGCGGCCAGGGCCCAGAGCTACAACAGGGAGGCAATAGTTCGCATGTCCAACACATTCGTCCAGCCGGGGGACCACGAGGTCCAGGAGCTGTTTGACGGCGTAAAACTCGGAGTTTACATGAAGAACTTCATGGAATGGAATATAGACGATAAACGCTACAACCAGCGGTACATCGGCAGGGAGGCCTACCTCATCGAGAACGGAGAGATCAAGGCGCCTGTTAAAGCGCCAATTCTGGAACTCACGACTCCTGCATTCTGGAGCGCGGTGGATGCCGTGGCGAAGGACCTGGCATTCTCTGCGGCAACATGCGGCAAGGGAGAACCCGGTCAGGGTGTGGCAGTGTACACCGGAGGGCCGCATATCAGGCTGAAGGGCATCACACTGGGGGTGGGACAATGACCTACTGGATTTCCATGCCCCCCTAGAACATCCCCGAAGCGGTCGTGAAGCGTGCAAGGGAGATGGGCGCGGACGATGTCATATGCACCATGGCCAGGGACGATACCAGGCAGATAAGGTTCGCCAACAATTCGATTACGGCATCGAAATCCTGGATGAGCAATGACATAGGAATATACCTTGTGAGGGACAAGCGCATCCTGGCCACCGAGGTCAGTGACCCGGCATTGCTGGATAAGACGCTGGATGACATCATTAAGAGAACGTCCATGATGCCCCAGAACCCGGAATACGGCGGCATAGCCAAGGGACCGCACAAGTACAGAAAGAACGTTGTTGACATGTCGATTGCCGGCATGGTCGAGGAACTCTACGATCATGTAGATGCCGCAATAACCGCGGCCCAGAGTGCGGGTGCCAGCCGCGTGGCAGGCGTTCTTTACTCATCCGCATCGAAGGTCCACATGGCCACCTCGGGGGGCAACCATGGAAACTACGCGTCATCCAGTGTGGAGATATCCGTGAGGGCAATGACCGCACAGGACAGTTCCGGTCACATGGTCCAATCCGCAACCGGCCCCAAGAGGTTGAAACCCGGGAAGATAGGCCAAACCGCAGGTGAACTGGCAACCGATTCCATCAATCCGGAAATCGGCCGCGAAGGAAAGTTCGACGTTGTTTTTTCCCCCATGATATTCTCCAACATCCTTGACAGCGTTGGCAGTTCCTGTTCTGCAGGAGCTGTGGACGCGGGACTATCATTCCTCAAGGACATGATTGGCAAGCCTGTGGCAAGCGAGCACGTAACCGTCTTCGATGACGGGACCAATCCTGAATCCGTCGGCTCCATGCCCTTCGATGAAGAAGGCGTGCCGACGCGCCGGAACCTGCTGATAGAGAAAGGCATCCTGAAGGGATATCTACACAACACCAGCACCGCCAAGCGCTACAATACGGTATCCACCGGCAATGCCGGCATGGTGTTCCCGCAGCCCTGGACGGTGTGCCTCGAACCCGGCCAGGATAGCAGGGAAGGTCTCATATCCAAGGTGGACAACGGCTATTACATGACCAACACGTGGTACACCAGGTTCCAGAACTACCAGACAGGCGATTTCTCAACCATACCCAGAGATGCCATATTCCTGATAAAGAACGGAAAGCTCGATGGTCCTGTTAAGGACATCAGAATATCCGAGAACATGGTCAACATAATGAAGAACATCAAAGCGGTTGGAAACGATCCCATGCAGGTGCACTGGTGGGAAGTAGAAACACCCGTATTCTCTCCGCACGTTCTGGTTGAGAACGTTAATATCACGAAGAGTACGCAATAGGATATGCGAATTTCCGTTCAACCATCCCTCCATCCAGTTCCAGCCCTACTACCATGCCCCGTCTGACCAAATCATTTTGCATGCAGAGGCGGGGTGGTTTATATATGTCCCAGCGCCTCGCAGTAAGTGGTCAGCCTTCAGAAGTTAAAATTTCGCAATAACAGATTTGATTATCCGATTGACTATTGTAATCTGTTCCCGTATCAGTTGTATCAAAATGCCATAATATATTGCCACAACTATGTAAACTACCAGCCCTAAAGGAGTTGGCGTTTGTTGCCAGGGCTGGAAGTTTACCCAGGGGGCCATGCACCTGATTTATCAAAGCCTGACAGCTTTGATTTCATGCGCAATAGATTGAACGATGCATGGCGGGTCATGCATATGAACGCGATGCATGGCGGGTCATGCATATGAGCATGGCGATCTCCAACGTTATTACTGTCGATGCCGATTCATCTCAGCCCCTTAGGGCTGGGCTTTCTCGGCATTTATGCAGTAATCAACGTCTGGAATACCGACCGCTCCTGTCCCTTATCATGGACTGGAATGCCTCGGCCGGGGTTGCGTTCTCATGCACCACCATGTTGATGGCTTGTATCATAGCCACAGGGTCCTTGGCCTGGAAGATGTTCCGGCCCATGTCAACGCCGACGGCTCCGGCCTGGATGGCATCGTGTGCGGTCCTCAGCGCGGTCATCTCGTCAGTCTTTTTGCCGCCCGCAATAACTACCGGCACCGGGCAGGATTCCACTACCTTCTCGAAACCTTCGACATAATAGGTCTTGACAATGTGCGCGCCCAGTTCGGCCGCAATCCTGGAAGCCAGGGCCATATACCTTGCATCGCGGACCATGTCCTTTCCCACGGCTGTTACGGCAATAACCGGTATCCCCAGGGACTCGGCCTCGTCAACTATTTCGGTGAATGCCAGCAAGGTATCCCGCTCGAATTTTGCCCCCACCATGATTGAAAATGCGACCCCGGACACGTTCAGTCGGACCGCGTCCTCCATAGAGACGGTTATTCCCTCGTGCAGGAGTTCGTCGTTAAGAATGCTGGTGCCTCCCGACACCCTCAGGACTATCGGAATATCGGTTTCTGGGGGAATGTAATTGCGAAGCGCACCGCGCGTCAGCATCAGTGTGTCGGCATACGGCATCAGTGGCAGGACCATCTTGTCCAGCTGCTCCAGGCCGGTTGTGGGGCCCATGAAGTAGCCGTGGTCAACGGCCAGCATTACGGTTCGCCCATCCTTCGGTTTTATTATCTTCGACAATCTGTTTTTCATGCCCCAGTCCATGTTATCACAACAGATAGAATGCAACTGCGATATATGAAGTTTTCATAATGAATATACCTGCTACATTCATAATGGGCAATTTATAACCAGCATGCCTTGCCTGTGAGGGCAAGGTCTATATCCATTTGGCAAACGAGTGCGAATTCACCCCTTTAGATGGATACAATGTGATTAATGCAATCATGAAGCCTCGCCTCCGCAGGGGCGGGGTGCCGGGTACTCGCCCGACCCGCTTATGTCGGGTGAAACACATTACGCGGATCTTGCACAGGCAGCTTTTCTTTTATCCTTCGCGTTGCATCATGCAACCAAACATAATATTTTAAATCCGCTCTGCCATCCCAACCCGATGGATGTAATCATCGATGCAATCTTCGCAATACTCCGGGCGGTCTGGCTCATGGTGCCCATGCTCATACCCAATTCCGCGGCCGTACTATTTGGCGGAGGCACGGCAATAGATTTCGGCAGGACCATGAAGGATGGCACCCGGATTCTGGGGGACGGGAAGACCTGGAACGGGCTGATTGGCGGCACCCTCAGCGGCATGGGACTGGGAATGATTCAAATAATAATAATGAACCTGCTGGACGTGCCCTCCTGGACATACGGGGTGTGCGTGCCATCAACTGTATTCATTCTTTTCCTGCTGGCCTTCGGCTCCATGTTCGGGGATATGCTGGGCAGTTTCATCAAGCGCCGCATCAAGGTGGCCAGAGGCGCGAAAGCTCCGGGACTTGACCAGTACGATTTTCTCATTGGCACTCTCATCCTCATAATACCGCTGCAGTGGGCCTGGTTCCGGGCGAACTTCCTGGACGGCGTCTATCTGGTGGGGTTCATCGGCCTCATCATCCTCATTCCGATTATGCACCGCGTAGTGAACATCATAGGTTTTAAAATGGGAAAGAAGGATGTCCCGTGGTAGGTCGTGAGAGACCGCCATGCTCATATGCATGACCTACCATGCATCACGTGCTTATTTCCTCATAATTAATCAAAGCGACGGGCTTTGATATTTTAGTGATAAAGGCCGAGAACCCCCCGGTTTTTAAGCCGGGGATGAGAGGCCATTTACACGAATATAAACAAAAAAATAGACCGCCATGCGCCGTACACACATCATCACATGAAATCAAAGCTAATTAGCTTTG
>VMTD01000059.1 GCA_013791785.1 Methanobacteriota archaeon | reverse complement strand
GTGAACAGTGAATAGTGATAAGTGAAAAATGAAAAACGTAGTATTTTTGTCCTTGAGAGCCAATTCTTTCACCATTTACCTCCCAACGTCACTTTTCACTATTCACTTTACACTTTTCACTAATCACTTCGGCCAGTCAATCCGTCGTAAATCTAAAATCTACAATCCCCAAATCTACAATCGCCATACATCTACAATCGAAAATCTACAATCGTTATTGCTTCATTTCACTGAATACTTACCAGGCGGGAAATATGTCCACTGTTTTTATCATGGATGATTTTCCGTTATCAAACTGTGATATATGAGTTCCGAAAAAGAGGGGGCCAAAGGGGAGGAAACCCTTTGACCCTAGAGGAGGAAATCATTCTAAATCATTGAAGATGTCTGTATGCCAAGCATATCCAGATTTCCGTCATAATCCAGCACATTGCCGGACTTCATTTCGAACCTTACCCTGAGCTTGCCTTCTTCGAGAAATATGTAAGCGTTCTTCAGGTTGGAGATGTAAACGCTCATTCTCTTGCCCTTCTGGGTGAGAATCCTTTCTTCGCACCGGATTAATTTTGCGCCTTCCAGCATGCGGATTCTCCGGTAGCAGGCGGCTATGGGTATGCCAAGGTCATGGCTGAGTGTAATCGCGCTCTTGGGCCTTCTGAAAGTGGCCACCAGTATCTTTGCTGCATATTCATCCGCTATTATTTTCGAGGCTTCAATTGCATCCATTTAATCACCTTTTTCTCTATGTTTCCCGATTGTTTGTTTTGTATATATATCTCGTTGGCATATTATCACTCTTGATTGTCTTCCGCGTCCATTCCAGGTCCTGAATCCGGGCCGCCTGTCGAGCGTTCGTAACGTTTCCTGAAATCCTGGGCCATCTGCACCACAACTGTGAAACGTACCTTCACCCTGCCCGAATCGTAGAACACATATGCATTCTCCAGATTGGCCGAGTAATATTCTATCTTTCTGCCGTTGGAAGTGCGCACCGTTTCAGTCACGCTCAGAAGGCCCCTTTTCTTGAGTTCCTTTATCTTCTTGAAACAGGCCAGGACCGGTATTCCGTACAGTTCGCTCAGCTCGGGGGCGCATCTCGGTTTGTCGCAGGTACCGAGCAGTATCCTTTCCATGTCCATGTCCATTAACAGGTCCGTTGCGTCTATCATTCTGTTTTCCTGGGATTTTGTTTTCATGTCAACACCTTTCCATAAATTAAATGGGGCCACAGCCCAATATTGGGCTGTGGCATTTTCTGTCTAGAGTATGCGCCCCTTGTTCGTGGGTGTCCTGGTGTCTGTTCTGCGCTCACTTGTGGCCGTGTACAATGCATAGGCTGTTATTGCGACAACCATGCCCACACCCATCCAGGACATTTCCATGAAGAAATTTCCGCCGGATGATGCAGTCTGTATTTCCACAGCGGGCACATAGGCTGAAACAGCCATGCTGGATTCCAGGATGTTCTCGCCGTCGCTGATATGGACCGTCAGGGTTTCAGAGCCTTCCCATGATTCCATGGTCTGTATCTTGAACACACCTCTGTCGACCGAACTCACCGTCACATTGTCCGTGCCCAGTATTTCCATTGTCAGCAATACGCTGTCCACATCTCCGAAATATCCGGAAAGATTGATCACTGTACTGTTTCCGGACGTCAATATGGCCGAGGGTATGGCCTTTATCATGTATGGGGGGTCGTTCACAGCCGAAATTTCCACCGGAATTTCCTGGAATGTCCATTCTGCGCCGTCAAACGCTCCGACGGTTACGACAGAATCACCGAACCAGTTCTCATCCGGTGTTATGCTCAGTATCATGGTCTCGTCATCCAATGCCAGGTTCAGTTTCTCACCGTTGCTGAAGCCATATTGCAGGATATCTCCGTCCACGTCACTGAACATCTCGCCGACAGCAAGGGAAAACGCTGAATCTTCCTGCATGGATATTTGGCTCATCTGGGACCTCTGCATAGGTGCATTGTTCACGGCTGAAACTTCCAGACTAAGGTTCAGATTGACCATGTACTGACCGTCGTATGCGAATACCCGGAGCATTTCATTTCCGTTCCAGTACGCATTGAAAGCCCTTATTGACCACACTGAATCTTGCACCATCTCACAATTCATTATTCCTCTGGAGGAAAAGATGGTGAATTCGAGTTCGCTGTCCAAATCTGTTATGAATGTTGACAGGTCCAGTTCAAGAGCGGAATCTTCTGCCATGGTGAGGCTTTCCATGAAAATTATCTCGGGCCGATCATTCACTGCATTCACGTTCAGGACCAGATTTCTGGCAAGTTCGCTCTCGCCATCCGAGCCATAAACTATCATTGAAATGATGCCATTCCAGTTCTCGTCAGGTATTACGGTCATCTCCCAGGTTGTTTCGTTAAGTGCCATGGTTGAGTTGGTATCACTGCAGGCATAGCTGAACCACAGGGCATCATCAATGTCCGAGATGAGGTTATCCAGATTAATTGTTATATTTGCATCTTCTTCAAGTTCAAGGTATGCATCAGTATCGGTTGCGAATGGTATGTCGTTTACAGGAAGAACCCGGACCGAAATATCCTGCGACGTTTCATATTCTCCGTCGGAAGCGGTAATTGTAACCGTATCCGTTCCAAACCAGTTGCTCAGAGCGGATATTCTTACATCGCCACCAAGGTCCGCTGTGGCCGTGACATAGCTGGCTGAGGAATCGTCCAGAGTAAATTCAAGGACGCTGTCCACATCTCCGAAGCAATTCTTCACGTTGAACGCATTGTCCAGAGCCCCATCTTCCATGATGGTAACGGTTGGCTCAAGGATAACATATGGCGGATCATTGACTCCTGCCACATTGACATCGAACTCATAGAAGCCATATGTATAATCTGCTGTTGGCATTGGCGGGATTATCGGTTCTGGCGGAATACTGAAAATGATATTGGGGTCAAATGGTGGATTGATGTCAAATAACTTCGGGTAAACCGATAACGAAACCACATCGGAACCAAACCAGTCAAGGTCCGAACTTAATATCACCTGCGGTACCCGATACGATACCGGGTTAATGGCGGTCGTAATCTCGCCCATGCTGATTATTTGATAATCTTGTGTGTCTGCTTCTAAATAATCCGCGAGTTCAAGTGTTTTTGAGACATCTTCGAACATTTCAATGGACGTTCTTGGCAGCACAGAAACTGGGATATTGCACGTTGCAACATATTCTCCATCATTGGCTATTAGTGTAATTATGTCATCTCCAATCAAACTCCCGCTGGTAATTGAACTTATACCGTCCTCTCTGATGTTGATTGCAGCAAGTCCGTATTCTGAAATCCATGAGTAATAAAGTGTGCTGTCAATATCTTCGAACAATTTATTCAGTTCAATCGGATTTGTCAGGCTCGCAGCAGTTTTGTCAGTTATCAACAATTCATATGACTCATCGTTTTTTGCTGTAGGAGGGTCGTTCACTGCGGAAACATCGACATCGAATTCGAAATAGCCGTAAACATAGAGTAATTCTTCAATTGCCCTAATCTTTTCTTGGAATGGGGGAATCGGAAATGTAAATCGTGGTTCGTCGTACAATGACAATGTTACAACGTCATTTCCCCACCAGTTCTCTGTTGGAATAATTTCCAGTTCAGCAAATACAAAATTTTCATAATCAAGGTTTGCAGTCACATCATTGGAGGTTTCGATATAGTATGTCTCCAGTGTAGGGGGCAGATATTTTCTTACATCAATGGTTTCAGAATTATCTTCATAGATATTTATGGTTTCTCTATTCTCTATTTTCAGGGTGAAATTATAAGGTACCCGAAACATTCCATCACTGGCCCAAACTGTAATAAGGCTTTCAACATTTTCATTGAATGTAGTAACCGAATCCAAATAATTGTATTTCAAATCGACGTCGGCTATATTTTCTTGATACTCGACCGAGTATGCCAATCTCATTGGTCCGTCGCCATCTTTAAAATATTCGTCCAGGTTAATCGCGTCTTCTAGGTTAAATGTCGTTGCTGTGGTCATATGAATAATCGAATCATAATCCATTATACAGGTCGGTGGCTCGTTGAATGGAAGTGGCACAATCGGATCCATTTCTGGTGGCAGGATTACAATTCCTCCGGTTGACCCATAGGTCACAACAGTTATTATCGCATACGGCATTCCCACAATCACTATTGCAAGCAGAACACTTGCGCATATTTTTATAGTCTTTTTCAGGTTCATTTTCCAATCACCTAAACGGATTATGTGAGAAGTTTGGTTTTAAGGTATCTTCACGGATATCAGCGGTGATTATCAAATGTAATAATCGGAACATTCAACATTATCAAAAACGATAATCTTATCCGCATAGATTATTAATATAGTAATTGATATGAAACATTGCATGAAAGAAGATACTGTGACTGGAATCATTGATAAAAAAGGAAGGATACCAAATGATTTGAAGGCATTCTTCAACAGCGGTGGACGTTCCCTCATCCTGAAGGGTGCACCGGGAACGGGAAAGACCACACTGGCTCTCGAGATACTTGACAATTTCAGCCAGGAATGCGAAACATGCTTCATTTCCGCAAGAATTGATGAACAGGCGCTGAAGAGGCATCTCAGGTGGGTTGATTTTGAGATGCTTCTTTCGAGGGGCAAGGACGAAGGTTCCAGGCATACCAACAAAGGGACGCTGAGCCGCAAGGAACTGGACCGGCTGGAATCCCGGGTGGAGGAGGGGGATGAGAGCCTGGAAGAGGACTACAATCCAGGACCGGGTTCCGGCACAGTCAACGGCGATACCTGGACCATGGACCTCACTGCCATTCTGCCTGAGATAGATAGTCTCTATGACCAGTTGGCGACCGACGGTTCGGGCAAGGCAATGGTCGCAATCGACAGTGTTGACTCGCTTTCCGAGAAATACGGCATTTCCACGAAGAGGCTCATCCACACATTGCAGAAGGACCTTGTGGAGCGCAGCAACGTCAACGTGATATTCATCCTTGAAACCGCTGAAAACAGCTCGTTGGATTACATGGGAGACGGTGTTATTTCCCTATCCATGAAAGAGATTGGCGGCCGCAGGCTGAGGCTCATGAAACTTGACAAACTGAGAGGCCAGTCTATCCGGGTGCCCGAAATTGCATTTTCACTGGACTATGGGCGTTTTTACAGCTTTCCGGACCAATCCTGCATCTCTCATGTATCCAAATCGGGTGATGAGAAAATACCCATAATCACTCTGGACGGGCCACTGAGCGGCCTTACTCGGCCCGGGGAATACACGCTCTTCCAGATTGAGGGTTCGGTCCCGACATCGATTGTTCAGGGACTGGCAAGGGCCATTACCCTGGAATCCGCTACGATTTCAAGGGGTATTTACACGACGCCTTCTCTCAGGTTATACGGCTCCAGACCAATGGACAAGAAACACATTGGCAAACATGCCGAAACCATGAAGTTCATCAGCCCGACAGCCATGCTCCGAAGGAACTCGGTTGACCCGGGCACTGTTCAGGTGGATGGAGAGTCCTTTGCCGCGGATTTTGATTTTAAGGGCATCGCTGCAATGTTTCCCAAATCACGTTCCCAGCTATTCCTCATGGACGCGAACCAACTGCTTTCGCATTACGGCCAGGCAGCGATAGGCGATATAGAAAATCACATTTACCATCTTATCAGGGAAGGCGGGACTTGCATAAATTTCACCTGGCCTGCCAGCAATCAACAGGACATGGACCTCGGCATGAGCCACCGCCTGTTGAAAATCACGAACCTTGGGCCGCATATCCTGTTGTACGGAGAGAAGCCGCACAGTCCGATTTACATACTGGCCTCCGAGGCGGAGAACCCGAACGCCCGGGTGTTTTTGCAGGTGCTGTGAACCCGCAAAATTATGCATCTTGAATGCTCATTATAATTTTGCGGAAATTTCTCACACGATGAATCTGTTTGTTGATACATTGATGATTCATGGCGAACGCTACAAAATGATTTGATTTAGATATCGCATTCACCGATTGTCATCAAAATGATGGAAATTCTATGGTGCTGGATTCAGCTGCAGAATGCTCCCGCACCATTGTCGAATGCTCTGTTGAAAGACGGTGAGAGCCGCATTCAACTTTTTTATCTGGATTCCTTCTGACTCTGGATGTTAATTCCATTCTGGGTGATAGAATATCGAACGTACCCCAACGGCGCCGCAATCAAATCGTTTGCAGAATGTCGATTGCGGAAATTCCATACACGATGAATCTGTTTGCTTAGAAAATGACGATTCATGGCGAACGCTCCAGAATGTTTGGATTTAGTTTTCGCATTCACCATTTGTCATCAAAATGAATGGAATTTTATGGCCTTGGATTTAGTGATAATGGCCGGGAACCCCCTGGCTTTTAAACCAGGATGAAAGGCCATTTACACGAATATAGGCGAAAGGTAGACCGCCGTACACATGTGCATGACCCTTAGATAAACTTCCAGCCTGGCTAGAAACGCCAGCCACTTTAGGGGCTGGTAGTTTACGGGCTGGATTAATAAGATATCCGATGTTTTAAAATAAATAAAAATGTCAATCAATCTCAGGTATGCGTAGGCAATCTCCTCTCCATGCTTTTTGCCATGGGATGAAGCAATATCAATTTATCTTGTAAAGAAACAAAAATCTGGTTTGTTAATTTGACACTCGGTTTGATGTCCTCTATGTATGTCCTTTTTAGATCAATCTGTTTGCATCTTGCAATTAAATAATCATCCTCAATCCAGATGTAATTGAATCGTGACTGGTTTTCAATAATTTTCCGCTCAACCCCAGCAAGGAATATTTCCTTCCACTTTTCAATGACATTGCCAGTCAGCTGGAAGTAAAAGTGAACATATTCACTTGAAGGGTCGGGAATAAAGGATTTTTTCCTGACTTTGCCTGTGACCCATATTGTTTTTGGTTTCCTGTGTATTTGCACTGAAATTCTCTGATTTTCCTGACACATGTCCGGATTGCTTTCCGATGAAGCACCAGTATTAGTGATGCCCTTCCTCAGGTTCAAATATTTCAGCAGAATGGAATTTCTGATTGGATAGGTATTCTTCAACTTATTGAGATCCAGGTATCGCAGTCTTTTTAGCACCACACCATCAATTTTTCTGATGGCGATCCATAGTTCTTCAGTTGATTTTCCATTGAAATTTCGTTCTTTGATATACAATTCCGCAGTATTCATGTATGGCAATAGTGCGATGTGGTCGAATATACCTGTCGTTCCTGTTACATAACATGATTATCACTGCTGATTGCATTGCATACAAAAATAACCGAAATGAGTGCTCCCCAACGCTAAAGCGTGTGGTATCCTTTCAGTTTTCACCCTGAATTTCGTAATTTTATAGAGAAAAGAACTCATTCGGGTTTATTCCAGATTGCTGAAATTTCAGAATAGATGGGGAGCACTTTTATTGTAAAAATGTCGAGAAAACTCTGGCTTTCAAGCCGGAGATGAATCGACATAAACAATAAAAGCGTGGGAATCCGCCATGCAGTGTGCATGACCTGCCATGCACCGTTCAATCTATTGCACAGGAAATCAAAGCTGTCAGGCTTTGATAAATCAGGTGCATGGCCCCCTGGGTAAACTTCCAGCCCTGGCAACAAACGCCAGCCACTTTAGGGGCTGGTAGTTT
>VMTD01000106.1 GCA_013791785.1 Methanobacteriota archaeon | reverse complement strand
AGCCCTAAAGGACTGAGCATTCTCGATATTTATGCAATAAAAACTTTCGGCAAACCTCAAAATATGTTTATATACATTGATGAAAGTAACAGAAATATGGGGATTATAGAAAAATGAGGGGAAAATTTGAAGATGGCGACTGATTTAACAAAGGGCGACAATTCGATAACTGTCCCTGTGGAATTGCTGGGAGATATCCGGCAATTAATAGAAGAAACCCGATTGGCTGTTGCAGCAACAGTTAATGTTGGATTGACTATGCTATATTGGCATATCGGCAAACGAATCAATGAAGAGATATTGAGTGGTGAAAGGGCAGAGTATGGGAAACAAATTCTTGCTACACTGTCGCAAGAATTGGTTCGGGATTATGGCAGGGGCTTCAGCTACTCGGCTCTTACTCGTATGATACTCTTTGCTCAGATATTTCATGACGAACAGATGATTGCTACACTGTCGCAAGAATTAAGCTGGTCACATTTCAAGGAAATTCTGCCGCTGGAAAAACCACTTCAACGGGAATTCTATACCGAAATGTCACGTTTGGAACGATGGAGCGTCCGAACACTGCGAAAGAAAATCGGTTCCATGCTCTATGAACGAACCGCCATCTCAAGAAAACCCGATGAACTGGCCCGGAGGGAACTGAACGAATTACGGAATAATGAGAGGATGTCGCCAGACCTAGTATTCCGTGATCCATATGTGCTTGATTTTCTGAACCTGAAAGACACCTACAACGAACATGACCTTGAAACAGCCATTTTGCGGGAGCTTGAGGGGTTCCTGTTGGAGTTGGGTTGTGGTTTCAGCTTTGTAGCACGACAGAAGCGGATGACTATCGGCAATGATGACTATTATCTTGACCTGCTTTTTTTTCATCGCAAATTGCAGAGGCTGGTGGCAGTGGAGCTTAAGCTGGGAAAATTCAGGGCCGCGTACAAGGGACAGATGGAACTATATTTGCGCTGGCTGGAAAAACACGAAATGGAATCATGGGAAGAAGTTCCGCTGGGGCTTATTCTTTGTACAGAAGGTGCCCAGGAACAGATAGAACTTCTACAACTGGATGATTCAGGAATTCATGTTGCAGAGTATCTGACCGAACTGCCGCCCAGGGAGGTACTGGAGAGGAAATTCCATGCGGCGGTCAAAATCGCCAAGGCGAGGATTGAACTGCCGAATATGGATGAAGCGCAGGGGTCCCTTCAAGAGTCTCTGAAGAGGTGATCCTTGCATTCAAGGAACGCAAGGTCAATTACAAAAAGAAAGATATATGGATATGATGTTCTGTCATTAACATAACAGAAACATTGAAATTCCCCTGAGTTCTGTAATTGAAATTGCAGAAAGTATGGTATCTCAAATCCAGGTATAGAGGGAAAGCGGGCAATTACGAAAGAAGGGGTGAACGGGTTTTTGGGGGGTGGGGTTAATCGGCATCCGGCCAAACCGACATTCTGGTATTGGATGCGGCCCTCAAATCTTTTGCAACCCGGCCTCCAGTACCTCGGCCTGGGATGGGGGGGGCGGTTGAATGGGACAAGTTGGGAATAGGTCGGTGCCGAGGTGAAGAACCGGGATGAATGCCGGTTTAAGCTAACCCCGCCCTTACAGGCGAGGCTTTAAAAGGATGATGGCGGGAATCGTGTCACACGACATCGAATTCGGAAAATTCGATGGCGAATACCCCGCCCTCCAGATGTCATGAGCAGAGATTCAGACGGGGCATGGTGGGGTTGGTGGGAAGGAGCTACAGAACCGAGGGAGCTGGGTGCAAAGATATTGTGAACGGTTGGCCGGTGCCGTAGCTCTGGAACCGAGTTGAATGCAACTCAAAACATATATCTGCAGCGCATTCAACGATGGCATGGTCAACAATCATGATACTAAATCCATGCCATTTGGCTCGCAGCAATCTATTTGCAATTGGTGAATGCAATAACTAAATATTAGCATTTGTAGCATTCGCCCTGAATCGACATTTGGCAAACAAACAGATTCATCGTGTGAGAAATTTCCGCAAAATTTCAATATATTTTGTAATAAATTTTGCGGGTTCAGAACTCCATCTGCTGCCCCTCTTTCGGCATATGTACCTTGAAACCGTCATCCTTCAGGTCATTGGCAAGGACGATACGATTGTCGCCGTGGCAGAGAATAACGTCCTGAGGGTCGCAGGCCTTGATGAACTTTATCAGCTCGTTGTGGTCGGCATGCGCAGAGAAATCATAAAAGCCAAGCTCGCACTGAATCTTCGCCTTCTGATCCCCGAACTTCAATTCGCCGGTGTCCATGAGCAGGCGGCCGTTGGTTCCCTCAACCTGGAAACCGGTGATAAGCACGGCACTGTTCTTGTCATTTTTCTTCGCGGATATGTACTCGAGAACCGGACCGCCGTCCAGCATTCCGCTGGTGGTGATGATCACTTGGGCGGATTGAGAGAGGGATTGTCGGTCGCCGGGGTTGCGAACCATCCGGATCTGCGAGACAGCGTCATCCAGCCTCTCGGGTGAACGGAGATAGTTGGGCATGTTTTGATAGTGCCTGTTCACGGCCCCGCCCATGCCGTCAAGAATGACCCTGAAACCCTTGTTCATCAACGTCATCATCATTTCCTGCGTCCTGCCAACTGCGAATGCCGGAACTATGGCCAACCCGCCCCTTTCCACGACTTCCCTTGTCTTGTTCACGAAGTGGCGTTCGGTTTCGCTCCTGGGGGGGTGGTCCCTGCCGGAGTATGTGCTCTCGATGACCAGGGTATCGCACTTGACCGGTTTGGCACCGTTGACCAGGTGTGAATCGAGAGTGTTTATGTCTCCGGTGAACAGCATTGTCTTTTCCGAGCGAACCTCGAACATTGCTGCGCCGGGAATGTGGCCCGCCGAGTGCATCTGCACGTCTATGCCGCCCACGTCCAGCACATCTCCGAAAGTCGCTTCCTGGAAATGTCGTTTAAGTAACCTCACATCACCCTTGTCGTATGGCGCAGGGAATCCTTCAAGCTGGGAGACCTTGACGCTGTCCTCCAGCAACATTGTGCCCACCACAATTGAGGGTTTCGTGGCGACCACGTCCATGCCGTAGGTCGCGCAGAGCCAGGGAATCATCCCGGAATGGTCAATATGCGCATGACTGAGAAATGCCAGGTCAACCACCGGCGGTTTCATGGGATACTTTGGCGGCTTGGACGGGGTAAGTCCGCAATCAAACAGCAGGCGGAAACCCTTTTCCTCCACATAAGCGGACAGACTGCCCACCTCGCTTGCGCCTCCCAACAAAGTGACCTTCATATGATACCGAATGCGGCGAATGTTTTTAAATTTATGCAATGGCAGTGAAAATTCAGCGAATTGAAGCGATTATAGGGATTGGCGATTGTAGATTTAGGGATTGTAGATTGTAGATTTACGACGGATTGACGGCGTTGCATATTCTTAACAAAAATCTAAGATCTAAAATCTAAAATCTAAAATACGGTTGGACATTCTGCCAGCAAAAATGTAAACTACCAGCCCCTAAAGTGACTGGTAGTTTACAGCACCGGAGGAGCCTTTTCGAAGCCCTGTTTTTTTCTTTGTTTCTGCCTGACCTCGGCCCGTAGCATCCCGTCCTTGTTTCCCAGGGGTATGATTATGCCCACTGGGCATTTCCTGACGGACTCGGTGGCGTCAGCGGACTTCTCGACAAAGCGCGGCATAGTGGTTTTCTCGTTCCAGTCCAGCGCGTCCGGGGTGGTGCGGTTGCATATCCCGCAGTGTATGCAACCGACCTTGCACTTCTCCCTGTCGATTATGTTCTGCTTCGCCGTGTAGCTGCAGCCAAGGTACTGGGGCACGGCGCCCGGCACTATCTCGATGAGGTTATTGGGGCACTCCTTCACACACAGTCCGCAACCGATGCATCGGGTATGGTTCACCACGGCAATGTTCAATTCTGAATCTATGCTTATCGCGCCCTCCGGGCAAACACTTATGCAGTCGCCCAGGCCTATGCATCCGAATGGACATTTCTTGTAACCGCCGGCCAGTTGGACCGCCGCCTTGCATGTCTGCACACCCTTGTACTCGGATATCACTTCCGAGTACCCGTTGCAGCGGATGACGGCCTCCTTCGCGGAGCCGAGGCCCCTCAGGTCACAGCCCAGGTAGGCGCCCATCTTCTCCAGGGTGCTCTCATTCCTCATCATGGTCATGCAGGGGTGCGATGATATTATCTCGGAATCCTGTGCCAGGGACTGCGCGTAGGCGAAACATCCGGGCATGCCGCATGCTCCGCAGTTCATGCCCGGCAACATCTCTGCAATCGCCTCCGCACGTTTCAGATGAGCTGCCTCCTTGGGCAGAAACCTGTTGGCCAGGTATATGAACAGACCGCAGCACAGACCGATGACCGATAACACAATTACGGCGCCGACGTTGAACTCGACTATTATATCATCCCCCCGAATCCCAGGAACGCAAGGCCGAGAAGCATTGCCACCAGCATGGCCACCGGTATGCCCCTGAAGCTATCCGGCAGGTCAGCCAGATCAAGCCTCTCGCGTATGTTGGACATCATTGCAAGCACCAGCATGAAGCCGAAGCCGCCGCCCAGTGCGCTGACCACGGCCTCCGCGAGGGAAAAATTCTCATTCATGTTGATGAGCGTAACACCGAGAACCGCGCAGTTCGTGGTGATGAGGGGGAGATATATCCCCAGTGCGTTGTACAGGGTTATGTTCGTGCGGCGTATGGCCATCTCGATTATCTGGACGAACACCGCTATCACCAGGATGAACACCACGATGTGCATGAACTGGACGTTGTATGGCACCAGCACGTAGTGGAATATGAACCATGTGACAAAGGACGCACCCGTCATGACCAGAAGCACGGCGAGGCCCATGCTGATCGCGTTGCTCATCTTCTTGGACACACCGAAGAACGGGCACAACCCGAGGAACCTGGCCAGTATGAAGTTGTTGATGAGTGCCATTCCCAGGAATATACCGATGAGATTACTCACCTTCCATCACCCCCATGTATCGGAACATTGCAAGCAGGAAGGCTATCACCAGGAAAGCGCCCATCGGCAGTATGAATATCGCCATCGGATTGTCCGAAAGGCCCGGCACCTTGAACAGGACCCAGCTGAAAAGTGACATCTCGCCTGTGCCCAGCAACTGGCGTATGAAAGATACTATGAATATTGCAACTCCGAAGCCCAGGCCGATCCCGAGGGCGTCAGCGAACGAGTCCTTCACACTGTTCTTGGAGGCAAAGGCCTCCGCCCTTCCCAGGATTATGCAGTTCACCACTATCAGCGGTACGAAAATACCGAGGGATTGACTCAGAGACGGCAGGTATGCCTGCATGGATAAATCGGTGATGGTCACGAAGGTCGCGATGATAACTATGAAAGTAGGTATGCGGACCATGCTGGGCACGAATTTTTTGATGATAGATACGGTTATGTTCGAGGCTATCAGAACGAACATCACTGCGGCAGTCATGCCGATGGCGTTGTCCAGGGATGTCGACACGGCCAGTGTCGGGCACAGGCCCAGAAGCAGTATGAAAGTTGGGTTGGATTTAGTTATCCCATTGATGAACGTTTCTAAAACACGGCCCATTATGGCACCCCTTCTGACTGTAACTCGGCTATCTTGGCCAGCACGGTTTCCTTCACCGCATCCACGACTGCCGAAGAGCTGATCGTAGCTCCGGATATGGCATCTATGTCGCCGCCATTGACGCTCAACGCCAGCGCGTTAATGTCCTTCCCTTGGAACTGCTCCTGGAACCACGGCTCGGTTATCTTTGCGCCCAGGCCAGGCGTTTCGGAGTGAGTGATCACGGAAAGTCCCCTAATGGTTGCCATGTCGCTTTCGATCCCGACCAGCATGTCGATGTCGCCCCCGTAACCGCTGCCGATAACGGTGAATGCATACCCGACAACGTCGCCGGCGCCGTCCTTCACGATATAGACATCCAGTTCCTCCAGGTGCTCCGAGTCATCCATCTCCCCGAACATCTCTGCCAGTTTCTCGTTGAATACTGCCTTTCGGTTTTCTTCTATCAGGGGGAGAGTTATACTATTTACGATTATCAACGCGGTCATGGATAGGGTCACTATCATAGTCACCAGCAGTACGGGATAGAATTCTTTGGCTCCGTTCCTTTTCTCGGTCATGCTGTATCACCTTTCTCTGGTGCATCCTTTGACTTCTTCTCTTTTTCCTTCGGTTTCGGTTTCATGTACCCCAAGGGCTTTGGCACGGTGTACCTGTCTATCAACGGAGTGAAACCGTTCATTATCAGAATGGAAAAAGCGACGCCTTCGGGCATGCCGCCGTAGACACGAATGGCAACCGTCAGGAAGCCGCAGCTAGCTGCAAATATCATCTTGCCAGTGTTGGTCAGCGGCACGGTGACGTAGTCGGTCGCCATGAAAAAGGCACCCAGGAAAAGGCCGCCTGCGAGTATGTGAAACACCGGGTCCTGGCCAGGCAGTAGCCAGGTAAACAGAAAAACCGTGCCGATGTAGAACACCGGTATGCGCCAGTTGATTATCCCTATGATGAGCAATATGAGGCCGCCGATGAGTATCAACAGGGCAGAGGTCTCGCCCAGAGAACCGCCGACATTGCCGAACAGCAGGGCGCGGTAGAGTTCCTGGGTGGGGCCTTCCCATACGAAGCTCCCGCTCAGGGGCGAGGCGCCTGCGACCGCGTCATTGCCGGTTGTGATAGGCAGAACCCAGCGGGTCATGAGCCCCGTAAAGCTCACCGTCAGGAATGCCCTCCCGGCCAGTGCGGGGTTGAATATGTTATGCCCGAGGCCTCCGAACGCCTCCTTGACTATGGCAATAGAGAATGCTGCGCCAATCACGACCATCCAGAGCGGAACCCTGGGTGGCAGCACCATGGCCAGTAGCAGGCCAGTTAGTACAGCACTCCCGTCGAAGTAGAACTTGCGCTTGCGCAGACGCTTGGCCACGTACTCCGTGATTACTGCCGATAATATGGCGGTCAGAATGATGAAAAGAACGTATATACCGAAGTAGTAGATGGCCCCGATGGCCGGCAGCATGAGCATAAGAATGACCATGAACATGGCCTTGTCTATCGAGCGCGGACTCCTGAGGTGGGGGCCGGACATGACGCGGAATAGCCGTTTCTCGGGCTGTTGCGAATCATCTGTCGCGTTCATTTCTTCACCCCCAGCTTGCGGTACTCCAGTTTGGCTGTTTTGATGTACTGGACAAGGGGTATCTTGGCAGGACATACGTATGCGCAGGAACCGCACTCCACGCAATTGTTAACGTAGTACAGGGTCTCGCAGTCCTCCCATCTGGATTTCTTGGCCAGCAACACGTACATGGTGGGCATCAGGTTCATCGGGCACGCATCGATGCAGCTCGAGCATCGGAAGCAGTCGCGTTCCTCTACATCTGGCGCCTTTTTAACAAGTATGCAGTTCGTACCCTTGGTGGTGGGGGAATTCAGGTTTGGCTGGCTGATTCCCATCATCGGCCCCCCAAATATGATTTCGTCCGCATCGCCCACGACACCACCGCACGACTCCACCAATTCGACGGCCGGAGTTCCGAATCGTGCCATCAAATTCTTTGGCACTTTCACATTGCCTGTGACCGTTACCACCCTTTCCACCAGTGCCTTTCCATCGTATATTGCGTCGTGGATAGCGATGACGGTGCTCACATTCTGCACCACGACTCCCACATCCAGTGGCAGGCTGCCCATCGGCACCTCGCGCCCCAGCAGGCTCTTGGTCAGCGTCTTCTCTGCCCCCATGGGGTACTTGGTCTTCATGCTGGCCACCCGTACGCCCTTGACACCGTGCTTGGCTATCAAGTCAGTTATGTGCTGGATGGCATCCGGTTTGTTCTTTTCTATGGCGAAGAATACATTATTGCAATCAAGGAGCCACTGCAGGATAGGTATGGCCTTGATCACCTTTTCCCCATATTCCATCATGACGCGGTGGTCCGAAGTGATGTACGGCTCGCACTCGCAGCCGTTGATAATGATTGTGTCAATTTTCTTTCCGGGGGGCGGGCTGAGTTTCACATGGGTCGGGAATGTGGCACCTCCGAGGCCCACTATGCCAGCGCCCTTGATGCGCTGCAGCACCTCCTCCTTGGGGCGGGACCGCCAGTCATCCATCTTCGGCATGAGGGACCATTCATCCCTGCCATCCGACTCAATCACAATGGCCTCCATAGGTTTCGAGGTCACAACGTTCAGCATGATTACCAGCTTCTTGACCGTGCCAGATATTGGGGCGTGAATGTTGGCGGATATGAAACCGCCCGGCTCAGCGATCAGCTGGCCTGTCTTGACCACGTCCCCTTTCTTTACCAGCGGCTTTGCGGGAGCCCCGAGATGCTGGCCCATGGGCACTGTGACCACCTTGGGCAGGGACGCTCCCTCTATCATCTTCTTGTCGGACATTTTGCGATGCGGCACTTTGATGCCGCCAGAATTCTTTCCGAACAATCCTGTACCCATATCGATATCCCTCAGTATTTGTAATCCTCAAGGCCGGATGATTCGTGAATGTTGCCGCTCGAGTCTATTATCAAACCCTCCACGCATGGTAGGGATTCTATCAGTTGCATCCCGTGCTGTGGCCCGAGTACAAAAACCGCTGTCGCCAGGGCATCGGCATGGGTGCAGTTATCGGTGATTATGGTAACGCTCCAGCACATGTTGGATGAGAAACCGGTCCTCGGATCCATGATGTGGCCGATTTTTGCGCTCTCGTTGTAGAATCTGACGTAGTTGCCGGATGTGGCAACTGCCTTGTCTTCAACCCCAAACTTGGCGATGAATTGAGTTGTATCTTCGGGATTCTCCATGGCCACGATCCACGAGGAGGAGGGTTTTGAGCCGAGGGTCGATATGTCGCCACCCGCGTTGATGAGGCCGTTATCGAAGCCCATCTCTTCCAGTACCACCAGCGCCTCGTCGACGGCGTATCCCTTTGCTATTCCGCCCAGGGTTATCTTCATGCCAAGCATCGTGAAGTAAATGCGACTTGGTGAGATGACAATCTTGTCACACCCGATCAGCGGCATGGTGTCGTTTATGGCTGCGGACTGATTCACGTAATCCAGTTCCCAGAACTGCTTGGCTACGTCAGGTTGGTAGGTCCAGAGGTCCAGCAACGGCTGGATCGTGATGTCGAAGGTGTGGTTCGAAATCTCATAATAATACTTCGCACGCTCCATAATGTCCACCAGCTCTGGCGACGGATCATCCACGTAGCCGTCAATGTTGAGCTTGTACGCCTCCGCGCTATCGTTCCAGGTCGAGGCAATCATCTCTATCTCGGCAATACGGTCGAAGGCCGCGTCTATCGCTGCCTGTGCCTTCTCAGCATCATTCCCGTACACTGTCACCGCCACATACGTGTCCATCATCTCCCGCTTCTCCTCGTGCTTGACTATCGGCTCCTCGAAGAAGAAAATGGAGCCAAATACTACCACGAGCACAAGTACAATCGTCAGAACCAGGAACGTGATGTTGTTTGCCTTTTTTGATGCCATATACTTTCACCTCGGACTTGGTGCGAGAGTATTGTGCAGTGTAATATAAACTTTTCATACTAGAAGTAAACTACCAGCCCCTAAAGTGGCTGGCGTTTGTTGCCAGGGCTGGAAGTTTACCCAGGGGGCCATGCACCTGATTTATCAAAGCCGATTAGCTTTGATTTCATGTGCAAATATCTGCACGGCGCATGGCGGTCTACCACGTTATTACTGCTTATGCCGATTCATCTCAGCCCTAAAGGACTGAGCGTTCTCGGCATTTATGCAGTAAGAGGTCACTGATGTGAAGCCTCTTACAACGGTAAGTGGTCCGCATCCCCAAGTTCTCTTCTATTGCTACAAATCGCACTAACAATAAATTATGATATTTTGATATAACTGATACAGGAGTTAATTACAACTGTCAGTCATATAATCATATCTGTTATTGCTGAATAATAACGTTTGAAGGTTGACCACTTACTATGAGCGCAAAGATATTTAGTATCCGGTGGCATTATCTGCCCCATGGGTGAAGGACTCACGCTTGTTCTGAGGCTGATGCCCCTCCAGATAGACGAGGAGGGCGGAGACATGGTGTGCACCTACCTCATTATTCTGGGAATCATACTGCTGGTGCTGTATGCTGTTCTGTACCTGTATAACAAAATAGTGGTGGGAAAGAAAGTGAAACAACACCCCTGCAAGTACTGCGGCCACATGGTTAATGCTGTTTCCCAGTGCTGCGCCGCGCCCGTGGAGGAGAAGTTCATGGCAGCCAAGTGCAGTAAATGCAGCAAACCGACGAAAACGGTGTGCGCAACCTGCAAAAGGGATCTTTACTGAGGTCAATAATGCTCGTGCCCCACCGGCCCGATATCCCCTGAACGAAGGAGCATGTGCTGGACTTCCAGCATCATTGTGGGATGATAGCGCTGCTTGGCGGTCCTCAGTCCCTCGATGCCCAGGTCGGATTGACGGTTTATGTATATGTGTTCCTGGGCAAGGAGCTTCGCGCTCTCGTTGTTTATCGCCTGATAGAGGCCCTCGAAGCTTGACATGGCCTTCTCGAAATGAATCACGGCCGAATCAGGGCAGACGGACTCGAACATGGTGACGGCCTGTATCTCGCCGTTGATACGGATAGCCAGACCGCAGAGGTCAAGCTCGAAGCAATGCTCAACGGTGTACATGATGGCAGTACGTTCGTTATCGAGAAGGGGGTCGGATTCGCAGTCCTTCCACAGGCACCAGCACTGCAGAAACTCCCTTATTTCCTCTATGTTCTGCTTGCACAACGGTTCCACTTCGTAGGCCTGCTGGCGTTTGAACTTGTTGAGCTTGTTCCGAATCTTCAGGTAATTTTTACCTTCCAGTTTGGCCAAGTCAGACGCTTTGTAAATGTAATCAAAATAATCTGGATGTTTGACGAAACTCGCGCCGGGAAATATGCCTCCCAGCCACTCTCTGTCATCATTGTCTATCAAGACCAGAACATACTCTGTGCCGAATTCTTCCGATAGTTCCACTAGACGTTTCACAAGCTCTGGATTGCACGGCCCCGACGGAGGCCGGAACCTCGGCTGGGCATCGGGCTTGGTCATTATCATGAGGCAACCTTCATGAAACAGAAAATAGGATTGAACGAAGTGGCTCCAGCTTATCAACGTCGTGAATAGATTCTCGCTGTGCCTGGGCGGGTATTTCGCATAGTGAGCGTCGAACAGGGGCCTGTGCTCCATTTTCAGAGGCTGGAAGTCATTGATGCCGAATATGTTAATCACTCCTGAAAACCATTGGCTCGCCCGGAAGCGCCTCGAAGCCCATGGGTTCGTAGAATTTCCTGGTACCCGGCTCGGCAACAAGACCCACCCAGACCAGACCGCGTGATTTGCAATGCTCCAGCAGAGTTTCGATTATGGCTCGGCCCAAATCGCGGCCGCGGAATTCATTAAGCACGACAATGTCCTGGAGCCAGGCATCGGAAACACCATCGGATATGGCTCGGCCCATGCCCACGGCCCGGCCTGTTGAACTGTCGATTGCAACTGCGAATGCGAAACTCCCGCAGATAAGGGCGTCCAATCCCTCAGACGAGTAAGTGTCCAGCCACCAACCGCCGGCCCTGTATAACTCAACTATCTGGTCGGCAGGCCAGGCATCCACAAGACGTATGTCGAAACCATCTGTCAAGCAATCACCACCCTATTTCAGGACCTCGTAAAATTCCTCCACCGGCATCTGTACGAGATGTTCGCCCAGCGTGTCGAATATCCCCTTGAACACGGGGTCCCTGTGGGAACGCTCGTGCGCATCCTTGGATTCCCAGTATGTGACAAGTATCATCTTGATAGGCCTGATTTCCAGTTCTGTCAGGTCTGTTTCCATGTAACTGCCGATGCCGGAAATACCGGAAATCTTCAGGGCCTTGGAGCCGAGGAATCCTTCCATGTGTTCCGTTGCCCTGCACAGCAACATGGCCTTCTCCATGAATTTCTCTTCATGGCCGGGCTTCAGATGGACGTAATTATGGGCACAGACTATGGTGCCCTCAACCCACTCGTACCCGTCCATTTCTTCCAGGGTCAGGGTCTTGGAGTCCAGACCGAACTCTGCCAGCCTGTCCCGGGCAATGACCGAACGGCGCTCGGTGTTGCAATAGAGAATAATATTCTTTTCGGCAAGGAAATCAAGGTAATATTTCAGGTCGTAATGCGGGATGCATATGGCACCCTTGATGTGTTCCTTGACGAACTCCTCTCTTGTCCTGACATCTACTATCAACTTTTGCATGAAATCACCTACATGAACCTGTCAAATCTGTCTTTTGTGGCCTTGCATATGGGACACACACCCGGCGGCTCGTCCCTCGCAGCCAGGTAGCCGCAGACCCGGCATCTCCACACCGGGTGGGAGAGCTCCGAATAGCCCTTGCCGACCTTCTTTTCCCGGAACTGTGGCCGCTCCTCCCTCTTAACCGGCCTGCGATCTGGCAATGGCTGGGCGGTGGTCTTGCCCTCGGCGATGTCCTTTGAAACGTAAAGCGCGCAGTAGCAGGCCCCGAAATCATCCAGGTCCGCATCGCGGTAATCACAGGGGCAGATTATGTCAATATCTTCATTCCGATCTCCCGCGGCAAGACGGCAGGGGCATGCCTGATAGCCGTAGCGGCTCTCGTTGGCTATGAGCCCCTCCACCAATTCCCTGGTGAAATCGCTGTCCGGGTTCAGGAAGTAGCTGGACTTCCTGGTATCCGAATCCAGTTTTGCGAATAATTTATCGATATTCTCCTTTGTTATTTCGATCATGCCATCATCCCGTCCAGGTTCTCTAACCCAGCACCGCCCTTATCTCGTCCTCCTTGAATCCGACTATGCATTTATCATCGTTGATTACCAGCGTCGGGAAGGAGCAGCGGGGGTTCCACTTCTCCAACTCACCCATGGTCTCCTGCTTTTCCGCGCTCTGCAATTGGTCGACGAATATGTAATCGTATTCCACGCCGAGAGTGTTCAGCAATTGCTTCGTCCGCTTGCACCACACGCAGGTACTGAGCGCGAACAGCATGACCTTGCCCTTGTTGATTCCGCCTATATGTTCATATTTCATGTTCTCACGTCCTGTATATAATATGATTATGAATATCTTTCCTGGTATGCGTATTCCGGAAATTCAAACCTTGCCGGCCTGATGTCCTCGACGGCCCAGTCATCGTCGGAGATGTTGGCGGTCTTCTCCGCGGACCGTTTTCCGACGGCTATGACGGTGACGACGTCCATGTCCTCCGGTATTCCGAGAATCTCCCTTGTCTTCCCGGGGCTGAAACCGGCCATTGCATGGGTGACCAGGCCCATCTCGACGGCCATGAGCATCAACTGGCCTATGGCCATACCGGTGTCGAATAGATAGTACTCCCGTTCGCGGATGACACAATCCAGCTTATTCTTGGATATGACGACGATGAGCATCGAGCCGTCCCTGGCCCACTCATTGCCATCGGACAGCGCGCCGTGCATTCTGGCCAGCATCTCCCTTGAACGTATGAAAATCAGACGCCATGGCTGTTTGTTGAAACATGATGGTGCAAGGGAAGTGGCGCGGGCCATTTTGCTCACCATCTCATCTGTTATTTCCACGGGAGCCAGCGCCCGGTAGGAGCGGCGGTTCTCAATCGCGTCCATCACATCCAATCCCATACCTCCTTCATCCAATGCCGGGGATCACGGACCCAGATGCATGCCTGGGTTGAAGTTGTCAAACGTTTCGAATTCCTCTTCAGCCTCCAACTCCTGCTTCAGCATCTGATAGTGGCTTTCCTCCATTCTCGCGAAGTATCCCAGGGTCGTTGCCAGCGCCTTGTCCGATTTGACAAATTTGGCGAAACTCTGATAGAAGTCGCAGGCCGCTCTCTCGGCGTTCATTGCCTGCTGAAGAAGGTCCGAGATTGATAAATGGCCGTTCTTCACATCTATCTCGGGCAACGGGACATGGCTCACCGCAGGTAGTTCCAACGCTTTACTTGGGAACTGCACTTCATATTGCTGGGTGAGGAATGAACGATGTTTTTCCTCCTCCCCTGCCAGGAACCGGAAACGGTCCTTGAGAAATGCGTTTCTGGTTATTCCTGCCATGATGGAATATGCTTCCTTGCTGTCCATCTCGGCCTTGATGGCAGTGTAGAACAGTTCCTCCAGTGATAATCCTTCTAGGTCCATGATATCACCTTATGCCTGGGCGCCCGATAACGGGAATGTGAACAGCGGTATCCGGGTTGCCAGTTCCTTATCTATCATGAAGAGGCCGTCGCCCTTGCCGCCTATCAATTTGAGCTTCTGGACTATGTCGTCAGCAGACGATTCTTCCTCCACCTGTTCCTTGACGAACCATTGCAGGAAGTTGACGGTCGCATGGTCTTTCTCCTTGATGGCCAGATCCATGATGGCGTTGATTAACGAGGTAACAAGCTGCTCGTGCTTGTACACGTGTTCCGCCATGGCCAGCGGCGTTTTCCATGCGATCTGGGGGCCTTCTATGGCTTTCAATGTGACCCTGCCGCCTCGTTCCGCAACATAATCGTACATCTTCATAGCGTGAAATAGTTCTTCTTGCGCTTGGGACTTCATCCAGTGGGCGAAGCCCTGCAGTGATTTACCTTCCATGTCCGATGCCATGGATAGGTACAGGTAGGATGAATACAGTTCCGCATTTATCTGAACATTGATGGCCTTCTCGACCTTCTTGTTTATCATGATTCTACCTCCTTATTTTTTCCACAGTCCGTGCAAATTGCAGTGTTCCTTGGCTGAGAGCTTCTCTGCCCTGCACAGGAAAGTTGCCTCTGGCTTATCGCCTGGTTTCAGGAACATTCTGTGCCTCCTTGTATCGCCTATAAGTTCGATCCACTCGATATAATGTTTCTCTTCCATTGGGTGCGCGACCGAGCCGACCTTGATGGTTACTAGATCACCATCTCGCTCTATCACAGGCACATGTTTTTCCAGTGCCGCATCAACTGTGTTCTCTTTCAACAATCTCATTGCCTCGCCGCAGCAAACTAGCTCACCAGCTCCGTCATGCAGCACTTCCACGATATTGCCGCATATATCACATTTGTATATCTCATTGATTTTCGTCATTCATTTCCCTCCTTTTTCATATTCGCAAATATCATCTTTCCATACTCCATTCATTCAATCCCAGCATCCGCATGCTTCTTCGCGATGGCATCGGCCAGAGCGTCGATCTTGCTGTAATCCTCTTCGGTCGGCATTCCTTTTATCAGGACTGGCTCGATAACCTCTACCTTCAGGTTTCCAATCATCCCGGCAAGCTGCTCGACTGTCTTTCCGCCCCATCCATAGGAGCCGATTATCGAGACGAATCTGGCCTTCGGCCTCAGGGCGTTCGCCAGATAGGCTGCGTATACCGCCAACGGATGGGCGCCGCCCAGCACGGTCGGCGTGCCTATGACTATGGTCGATGCATCCACGAGGTCCATGGCCAGCTCGCCGATGTCGGTGCGGCTCAGATTGAAGGGCTTGACAGGTATCCCGCGCTTCATCAGGGCATCGACGAGTCGGTCTGCCATCATTTGCGTACTACCGTGCATCGAGACATACGCGAGGACTACCTCTTTCTTCGGTTTTTCAGAGGTCCAATCTTTGTAAGCGTCTATGATGAAAGAAGGTTTGGGGTAAATTGGGCCGTGGCTCGGGCACACCATCTGGATGTCGTACTTCGCCAGCCGCTCCAGGTGCTTTACGATGTGGGAACGGAACGGCATCATTATCTCGGCGTAGTAGCGCTTGGCGGAGCGAAGGACTTTCGCCTCATCCGTGGCATACAGATCGCTCTGGGTCAGATGGGAGCCGAGGAAGTCGCAGGAGAACAGGATTTTATCCTCACGCAGGTAAGTCAGCATGGTCTCGGGCCAGTGCACCCACTGGGCGTGTATGAACTCCAATGTCCTGCCGCCCAGGTCCAGTGTCTCGCCGTCCGCCACTGTGATTATTCTGTCGTCCGATACATGCAACAATATCTTGATCTGGTCCTTGCACTTCGGCGTGCAGACGACCTTGACCATGGGATAAAGCTCCAGTATCCTTGGGATTGTTCCGGAATGGTCCTGCTCGGCGTGGTGGGTGATGAGGTAATCTATCTTCTCCACACCCGTCTCGTGCAGATTGTCCAGTAACGTCTTTTCCTTCATCGGGTCTACAGTATCGATGAGCGCGATTTTGTCATTTCCCCTGACAAGATATGAGTTGTAAGTGGTTCCGTCCGGCAGCGGGATGAGCTCGTCGAAGAGCCTTCGGTCCCAGTCCATCGCACCGACCCAGTGTATTCCTGGCTTTATCTCCATGGCCGGCATACTCACCCCTCCGGAGCGAAATCGTTCTTGCCGACACCGCAGACAGGGCATACCCAGTCGGCCGGAACATCCTCCCACTTGGTGCCGGGCGCCACCCCGCTATCCGGATCGCCGGCAGCCGGGTCGTACACATATCCGCAAACATTGCACACGTATTTCATCATGTTCAGCACCTACCAGTTCTCGGCCAACACCTCGAAGTAGTCCTTCGGGTGGGCGCAGGCCGGGCATTTCTCCGGCGGTTCGGGTCCCTCATGGACCATGCCGCAATTGTTGCACTTCCATTTCACGGGCTTGTCCTTCTTGAAGACCTTGCCTTCCTCGATGTTCTTCAGGAAGCCCAGGAATCTTGTTTCATGGAACTTCTCGGCCATGGCTATGTTCCTCAGGACGACGGCCACTTCCATGTAACCTTCCTTGTCCGCGATGTCCGCGAAATTCTGGTACATTGCAGTCCATTCGTGGTTTTCACCGGCGGCAGAGGCCTTCAGGTTCTCGGCGGTTGTGCCAATCTTTCCAGCAGGATATGCAGCGGTTATTTCCACATCCCCGCCCTCAAGGAACTTGAATATTCGCTTGGCATGCTCCTTCTCGTGACTGGCTGTTTCCTCGAACGCATTGAATATCTGGATGAGGCCTTCCTTCTTCGCTTGACTCGCGAAGTAGGTGTAACGGTTCCGCGCCTGGGATTCCCCGGCGAAGGCGATGAGCAGATTCTTCTCTGTCTGACTTCCTTTCAAGCTATTCATACTATCACTCCATCTTTATAGCCTGTACAGGGCATGCTGCCTCGCATGCTCCGCATTCAATGCAAGCGTCCGGGTTAACAACCTCGGCCTTTCCGTTCTGTATCTCGAAGACCTTGGGATCTGACGGACATACGTCATAACAGTCTCCATGGCCAGCACATTTGTTTTTATCAACTTTCGGTGGCATTTTTCATTCCTCCTTCATCCTTCCTAAATGATTTATTTGCATCATCACTTCACCTTCTCGAAGTATTTCTTCATGGCACCGCAGAGAGGGCAGCGCCAATCGTCCGGCAGATCCTCGAATGCCGTTCCCGGTTCTATACCGCTGTCGGGGTCGCCGTCCGTTGGATTGTAGATGTACCCGCATACAGTGCATTTCCACTTGTCCATATCATTTACCTCCTTTCATCAAACATTTCTCGCAAACGCCTTTGAAATAACCGTGAACCTCATCGATCCTGTGTCCCCCAGCGAGTACCTTTCTGGAATACGGGCACTCAACGTTTATGTCAAGTATTTTCCCGCACTCGCTGCACAGTAAATGGTGATGGGGATTTATAAGACTATCGAAGCGTGATTCGTTAGGGGAAATGAGCAGAGTGACCAGAAGACCGCAATCCTTCAGGGACTGGATTGTGTTGTAGATCGTTGTCTTGGACAGCGACGGGTGTTTCTTCTTCAGTTCCATGTAAATCTCATCCGCCGAAGGGTGAGTGTGATGCGTGTCCAGGAAACGAAGTATCTCCAGGCGCTGGGGCGTGACTTTTATGCCGTGTTTCTTCAGTATATCTACGTATTTATCCATGTTCCCCTCTGATTGTAATGATTACAATGTGAGAAGGAATACAAGTTAGTATTAAAGACTTGTGCCTGAATTTTTTTATCGGTATCCAAAATCCCCTGGACATTTGGAACGGGGAGGTGTTATGAGCGGTTGGCTGGATGCCGTAGCTCTGGAGCCGGGTTACATGCCGATTTAAACACATCCCCGCCCTTACAGGCGAGGCTTTCAAAGGATGAGACGGAATCGCTCAATTGCTCATAAAATGTTCACAAGACCCCGCCCTCACAGGCGGGGCATGCTGTTTATCAAATGTTTTTGCTAATATCCTACTTGAATATCTCCCCCGCCTCCCTGTACCAGAGAAGCATGTCCAGGTGGTCCATGGGAATGCCTATCTTTTCTGAGAAAACAATCATCCTGGCTTCTATTTCAAGGTATTTCTTCGGAGAGAGAGACTTTGGCACTTCGGGTATCACACCGAGACGGGCCAGATTCCTCAGAATATGTCGGTCGAGTATGGCAAGTTCTCTGCCCATGCCGATGTTTCGGAGAAAATGGCTGGCCTCCTTGTAGCTCATACCGTTGATATTTCGGACGAGCCATTCCCGGGCCTCTTCGGGGCTGCTGAACCCCGCCAATCTTGCCTTGAAGCCATTGATGTATTTTCTGGCCTCCACGACCCTCGCGGCCTTCGTATGATGGAATCGGACGCCTTTCAGCTCCCTGGTAATCTCTACAGCAGAACCATTGATGAGTGAATCACAATCGCAAATTCTCTCCACAGCCGCCCAGCATGACTTTGCTTTCGATTGGGGGGTGAAAAGGCAGAACACCAGTTCCCTGAAAACGGATTCATCGGTGCCAGATTCCCAGACCGCCCTGAATTCCCCCAATCGGGATTCTATCCGGGGGGCGATTTCTGCGTGGAGTCTCTTCAGTTCGTTCAGTATCCCACCGTCCCAAACCGACGAAAAGCTCAGACGGCCTTTTCCTTTATCTTCAGAATCTTTTCCAGCTGCTCTATCTCTTTGAGCCTCTTGTTAAGGTTCTCCGGGCCAACCTCACGGTCTATCCTTTTGTAGTCAGCAAGCATTCTGACAATATCCTCGTCAGTGAAATAGCGCTGGGTGAACGGGAGGAACACATCCTCCTCCCTGGCGGAATGGAACCGCACCAGGGGAAGATACCTGGCAATGATGTTGCTCAGCTTGAGAACAGATTTTCTGTCGTTGAGATCGTAAAACCTGGTCGCAACCTGCATATCCAGAAGCAGTTTTTTGATGAGGTCATGTTCCTCCAAGATGAGGGTGAGCGAGGAACGGGAGTACAGCTGGGCTGTTTTTCCGTGTACCTCCTGGGCCCGGTAGATGAATGTGTCTATGTAAAACAGCTCCTTTTCCTCGTGAAGCTGCCAGTTCAGCATGAAAGCGGAAGAAGTGGCCCATTTGAGAAGTTTTTTCGGAATCGGCACGCCTCCGCCGAGCATGTTGGAAATAACTTCAAGAATACCCGTAATCTTGTGAATAAGGACATGCTCTCGATTCAGTATTGCAATAGGCTCGATGACCCTGGCCTTCAGCGGGGTGGGAGATTTCGGCAATTTATTGTATTTTGTTTCGAGAACTCTCTTCGCCACCTCCACCCTGGACAGGACTATATCTTCGGAGTACGGTTTCAGAACGAAATCGTCGGCACCGGCATCCAGGCCGTCCACCATGTTGCGTTTAGTTGACTTGGATGTGACAAGCACCAGATAGGAAACCTGGCCGGTCTTGAGGTTGTAATCCCTTATTCGGTAACACAGGTCCAGACCGTCCATCCGGGGCATTGTCCAGTCTATGAAAGCGATCTCTATTTTGTTTTCCCTGTATTTATGAAAAGCATCTATTCCGTCCTTAGCTGTAATTACATCATATCCGGCTTTCCTCAGTATTGTTTTCAATTGATCCCTGGATTTCTTATAGTCATCCACGACAAGTATCTGCATTTTAATTACCCCTACTT
>VMTD01000114.1 GCA_013791785.1 Methanobacteriota archaeon | reverse complement strand
TAAATCGAATTAAACATTTGATTCGATAAATCAGGTATGCGGCCTACACTCGTAAACTTCCAGCCACGCAACAAACACTAGCACTTTAGGGGCTGGTAGTTTACGGATACCCCACGCTTTAGCGTTGGGGAGCACTCATTTATTTATTAATTTAATATATTTCGGCATATATTAATTAACACTTTCGCCCACCCCCCTTCCTTCTTTAAATATCCTCCCGGGGATACAAGGCAGATGAGATCGAAAACGCTGTTCCCCTACGAGCCCAGGGGAAATCAGAAGATAATCATGGAGCATATCGACGCCGCTCTGGAGAAGGGCGGCCACATCATTGCGGAATCGGGCACCGGTTCCGGAAAGACCATCTGCTCGCTCGCTCCCTCTTTGGAGTACGCGCTGAAGCATCGCAAGAAGGTTCTTTATCTCACAAGGACCAATTCCCAGCAGAAGCAGGTTATAATCGAACTTAGAAAGATAAACCAGCAGAGCAAGGTATTCGGAATGGGAATGCAGGGCAGGGGAAATATGTGCCCGCTTCTGGAAGAGCGCCCGGACCTGAGGAACGGCAACGCGGAGGAATTATCCAAGGTCTGCGGGGACCTGAAGAAGGCCAGCGCCGACGGCGGAAAAGGATGCCCTTTTTTCTCGAAATTGCTTGATTTTGACGTTGAGGGTTTGGCGGCACTGGCAAGAGAAAAAATTCCCACTGTGGAGGATTTCATGGAGATGTGCAAGCCACACGATATCTGCCCCTACGAGGCCAACAAGATTCTCCTGAAGGATGCGATGGTTGTGACGGCGCCGTACATCTATTTTTTCAGCCCTATGATTCGCCGCGCGCTCCTGGACTGGATGAAGGTTCACATTTCGGACCTGATTGTCATAATTGACGAAGCACACAACCTTGCCGATTATGCCAGAGAGCTTCATTCCAGGGATTTGACTGTCCGCGGTCTGGAGTTATCCGGTCATGAAGCCATGGAGATAGGCAACCCGCGGCTCACCCAGGGTCTGGATATCAACGGCGCATGTACGTTATTCCAGGATATCGTCAGCGCCACTGCCAGTGAATACGTAATCGAGGATGACGGTCTCGTACCGCCTTCGGAGATCGAGACGCAGCTCATGTCCAGGTTGAGTTCCACCAGTCGCGATGTTCAACTGATGCTGATGAACATGGTGACCCACGGCGACATAATCAGGGAGACCAGGCGGAAACAGGGTAAATTGCCCAGGTCCCACATTTTTAAAACGGCGTGTTTCATGCAGGAATGGATGTTGCTGGAAGAATCCGAGTACGCAAAATTAGTCTGCGGCGGAGAAAATACCGCGCTACAGGCCTACTGCCTCAACCCGGCCCTTGCCACCGGGATACTGAAGGATTGCCACTCATCCATACATCTCTCTGGTACCATATCGCCTATCTCGGAGTATCGGGATTCCATCGGCCTGCCGGAAGATACTGACTGTCTGTTGTTGCCCAGTCCCTTCAGCAAGGATAACCGCCTGATAATTTACGCAGAGGACATGACCACAAGATTTGAAACGCTGGCCATGGACAAGGAAATGCTTCCCAGGATGAAAAAACTCATCCGCGAGATACTGGAAAATATCCCACGCAACACTCTGCTGTTCTTTCCGAGCTTCTCCCTGATGAAAGAGTTCGCGGACGTCGCCAATGACCTTGGAAGGGATGTGCATTTCGAGCAGCAGGGCATGACCCAGGACGAACTGATGACCACAGTGGCGGATTTCAAGCTGGGCACCGGCGCAATCATGTTCGCGGTCATGGGCGGCAGGATATCGGAGGGTATTGATTTCCCGGACAGGGAACTGGAAGTCGCCATTCTGGTTGGAATTCCGTACCCGAAACCCACGGCAAGGCAAAAGGCCCTTTTGAATTATTGCGACCGGAGATTCGGTAAGGGATGGGAGTACACGGTGAAGGCGCCCACGGTCAGAAAGATGATGCAGAGCATCGGTCGTTTGCTCAGAAGAGAAACAGACAGAGGCGTGGCAATAGTGCTTGATTCGCGCATGGCACAATTCAAGACCGAGGTACCGGAAATAAGGCCATCGACCCAACCGATAAAGGACGCCAGAGAATTCCTGGACAGGCAATACGATTTTGTCAATATTCCATCTAAATAAATATATAGCAGTTTATCATTGTCAAGACGCTACAGGGGAATCCATGTCAAAGAAAAAAGGTTCATCGTCATCATCACATTCGGGAAACGGCAACGCTGCCACTCTCTACGAGTGGATTTCAGAGGGTTATTTTGTAAATCCGTTGATAGAGGCTGTTCAGTCGGGAGACCAGAAGGAAATAGATGCTGCTTTCCAGAGATATGCTGAATGCATTGACCGCCTGCAAAATGTACGTGAGAAACTGACTTCTCTGGGATTCAATGAGAAACATGCATCCTACCAGGAGGTTTCGGACAAATTCAACGAC
The DNA here is from genome assembly GCA_013791785.1 of Methanobacteriota archaeon. GTDB lineage: Archaea > Thermoplasmatota > Thermoplasmata > SG8-5 > SG8-5 > UBA147. The sequence continues at coordinate 9,879 of VMTD01000114.1, read as the reverse complement.
CCCACCCAGGTGGATGACCTGGAATCGCTAGTTTTGGAACTGGAGCAGGGCCCGAAGTTCAAGGAACTGAAGGCTGAACTCGCAAGCCTCAACATAAAGGGTTTCGAGGAGGATGCGAACAGGATAATTGCAATGTTCGATGACGGTACTGACCCGGACACCCTGGAGAATGAAATCAAGAAACTCAAGAAGCGGATAAAGGAGAAATTCTTTGAAGAGGCATTCGAGGAAGTGGCCGTGCCTGTCGCCGAGAAGCCCAAGAGCTCCGCCGAGATGATTTTCCTGCTGCACAGGGACGGGACCCTGCTGTCCGTGAAGAGCAAGAACCCGCCGACCGGACTTGACAAGAAGCTCATGTCCAGGATGGTCATGGCAATAAAGGAGCAGATGGGCCGGGCCTTCAAGGAGGGCGAACATGTTCACACCCTCGCTTACGAAGGCCATACAATCATACTGGAGGACAGCGTCCATGTTTATGCTGCCGTTGTCATTGTCGGTGAGGCAAAACCGGTAATGTACCGTGTAATTCTGAAGGCACTTCAAATAATGGAGAGGAAGCTTTCCGCGCAATTCGATACCTGGAATGGCGATAGGAATTCCTTGGAGAATCTGGAAAAATACGTCACAGCCATATTCCAGGCTCTGGACAAGGTGAAGTGAAAGCGGCTACGGTGTAAGTCAGCCTTCAGAAGTTAATATTCTGCAATAGCTGATTTGATTGCCCGGCTGTCTATTGTAATCAATTCCCGCGTCAGCTATATCATAATTCCATAACACATTGCCAGAACTATTTGCCATAACAGATGAGGGCCTTGTGATACGGGCTACGAGACTTTTTAATTTATTCGGGAAATGGTGTCACCCCTTCTTTTGAGACATATACTGGCTCATGGCGCATCCATGCTTGATGCCAAAAATCCCGAAAATAATAAAAAGCCTCCGGGTCACTTACCATTTGGGTTCGGAACAGTGCCCTCTTGCGCAACGTGCAAAATTATTTAACCACCTAGTGCGATGTATCTGGTGCTATGCGTTTCATAAGGATTTCTCAGAAGGAACTGGCCAAACTCAGGTTACTTTATGAGAGTGTAATGTCCCATGCCAGTTATGGTCTGTTCTACCGGGAGGGTGAGACACTGGGGAGAGAAATCGTGGAGATGGCCAGTGGGGATTCCGATGCATTCCTGGAAACTGCCGGGAGGCTGATAAAAGGCAGAGGCTGGGTGGAGGATATCTCCTTCACTGACCACAGGGTATTTGCCCAGGGTTCCATAGAGTCCATACCTGGAGGAAGTGAGGCTACCTGTCATAGGCTAAGGGGCATTATTCATGTGATTATGGAAAAACATTTAGGCAAAAAGCTTTTATGCCTTGAAGACAAATGCCTTAGCCTAGGGGATACGCAATGCGAATTCATCTTGAGAGAGATGGAAGGGAATTGAAATGAATGAAATAATAACATTACTGGACCAGTTAATGAACGTGGACGGTGTTCTGGGCTGCGGAGTGGTCACCAGGGACGGTCGCCCGGTGGAAATGCGGTTGCCGGACAGGATGAACCAGGAGACCGTCGCCATCATGTGCGCCACCGTATTCGGAGGTTCGACCACACTGCACACGGAAGCCGGTAAATCCACGCCCACCAGCATCAAGACGAAGACCGACGGATACCGGACGGAGATATACCAGTGCGGTAGGCGTTCGTTGGCAATAATAATGCAGGAAGAGAAATCGGACAGGGATGAGGTTAAGAAAATCGTGCAGATGCTTGGCTCCGAGTTTGGGTCTATTTAGTGATAAAGGCCGGGAACCCCCCGGTTTTTAAGCCGGGGTGATAGGCCATTTACACGAATATTACAAAAAGAGATCCGCCATGCACCGTACTCATATCTACAGATGGAATCAAAGCTTTGAAGCTTTGATAATGAGGTGCATGGCCCCTGGGTAAACTTCCAGCCCTGGCAACAAACGTCAACTCATTTAGGGGCTGGTAGTTTACTATCTCCGTGTTTTTCCCAGACACCATCGTCCATTTCGGCATACACGGCGAATTCGTCAACTTTGATTTTTTCGTCCTGGCCCCTGGACAGTTTTAATATTAATGCCTGATTGAGGAACCAGTAATGCAGGCGCCACACTTTTCCCTTGGCGATGGTCACCTCTTCCTGCTGGGTGTGGACCAGATCAACTTCCTCCAACTTGTAGAACACGTCCCTCTGGTTCGTCGTCAGCCTGTTATCCACCACCGCGTGGTCGAATCCGAAAAGCGTGATAATCTCGTCGGCCATACTCAGAATCTGTACCTCGGAAAATCCCTTCTCAACCAGGGTCTTTCTGAACGCTATCTCGAGGTCCTCCTTGGTGATTACTGCCACACACATCCTCCGCGGTGTAATCAGGAATCAATCTAATAATGGTTACTATTCTATGTAAGTGGTCAGTGAAATGATAACGATTGTAGATTTACGATTGTAGATTGTAGATTTACGACGGACGACATTCTGCTAGCAAAGATCTAAAATCTAAGATCTAAAACCTAAAATACGGATGGGCATATTCTCAGCACAAATCTAAAATCTAAGTTCTAAAATCTAAAATTTCAGAAGACTGAACTCTTACTATTCTATCTATAATTATAATCTCACCCTTACAGGCGGGGCATGGTCATGTTCCCATGTTCAAAGCTATATCCATTCTCGGTTTGAAAATCATAAATGAGATGAATGTCTCTTCGGCGACGAGAGCGAAATTTCTATATTTTTATCTCCCAATTTTTGCGAGCTCCCCGACTAGCTCCCGCTGAAATCATGAAAATAATAAAATATAGAAAATGGGGAGGCCGAAAGGCCTCCCATTCTTTCGTGTTTTACGGTTGCACTGTCCAGACACAGTCTACTGTGACGCGTACCCAGTAGGCATTGCCTGCTACCATCATGTCCGCGCCCTTGGCGTGGTCCGAGATGTATGGCGTTGCTGCCTGCCAGACTGACACCATGTCGGCTTGTGTCGGTAGTGTGGTAGTTTCCGCCCTGCTCGTCGCAGTCGGGTATCCGACAAGGTTCCAGCCTGCGTACAGGTTGATGAGCACGTTCACTGTCGAGTTCGCTGCGTAGCTGCTCAGTGTTAGTTCCTGGTCACCGCCATTGTCAGTGATCCAGAGCCACACGCCCATCATGTTGTCGATGTTGGTGAACGTGTTGGTCGTGCTGCCGACTCTGTAGGTCAACCACCTCTTGTTCAGGTTGTCGTACGTCTTGGCCACGGTCCAATTTGTCCCGTCGTCACCGGCTGCCGCGTCGTCCAGTATTGTTTCTATGTTGCCGCTCATTGCGGACGGGAACGATACGAACACCCAACTGTTGGCTGCTATGCCTGTTAGGTTGATTGCGTATGGTGTTGTTGTTGTTCCGCCGGTGATGGTCGGCTGTATGTTGGATTGCGCAGTAGCGTAGTCGAAGTGGGCATCGAATGTCGCGGATGGCGGTATTATGATTGCTACCTCTAGGTAATCAACGCTGCACGTCCCCCTTGCTGAACCATAGACGCCCCAGATTATCTGTCCTCCGAAAATATAGTCTGCGAAGCCGGTCGTGATGCTGCGGGTCATTGTTCCGTCGGTAGTAGCACTGAACGCCATCGTCGCGCCTAGCGCGTCCCAGTTATCCGTATTCATGTTGCGCGCGTACATAGTCGCGGTGACGGCCACACTCCAGTATCCCTCGAAGGTCAGATTTATCTGACTTACTAATGCAGGGTTGGCACTGGTCGCGAACGTGCTCTTCACGAATATCTCGTCACCGATGCCTGGGTCTCCGCTCGGCCCAGCGCGCACGTCATTGGACGTTCCGCCATCCGTGTAGAAAGTGTCGGTCCATTCTGCAGTTGCGGCCTCGGGGTTCGGCGTATCGAATTCCGAGTTCACGGCACCGTCGACAGCGCAGAACCAAACTTCATGTGGTCCGCCTGCCTGGGTTGTTCCAGTCGTTGTCAATATTACTCCCGGTGATACGTATGTCACGTGCACCCAGAGTTCGACAATTATACCTTCTCCAGCGGTGATGGGACCTGCCAGCGTGTCAGTCCATGTGAACATATGCGAGTTGCTGAAGTCGAACACGTCTTCGGTGTCGTATATTGTAGTGTCGAGAGTTGTTCCTCCAGAACTTTTCACAATTGCGTAGAGCACACCGTCGCCGATGTCGGACGAAACCGCCCCATAGACATTGAATGTCCACGGGCCGTCAATGGTGGCGCTGGCGAATGTCTTGGTTGTCTGCCACTTTCCTACCATGAAATCTCCGATTGTGGTTATCGTTTCTGACGAGATTGTTTGCAGAGAAGATTCGACAGGCATCATGTTCGTGTCGTTGTTTCCGGATGTTGTCTCTACCTGCAAGTGCCAGCGGTCGTCCACGATATTATCTATCGAGAACACGAAGTCGCACTCATCGGAACCGCTCAGCGGGAAGCTGTCTGTTGCAGTTACGCGAATCAGGTAGTTCACACCGTCTGGTACTAAGGTTGTGTCCCAATTATATGAGCTCGGGTTGGTGCCACTGGAGTAAATCGATATCCAACTGCCTCCACCGTTCGCACTGTATTCCACATTGATGTCCAGAGACGCGGATGAATCGGTGTAGTCGGTTGCTGTCCAGGTAATTGCCAAGCTTCCGCTTACAATGTTCTCTGCTGTGTTGGGTGCAGTGACGAAAACCTCCGGTCCGCCTTCGTTTATCTGGAAGGTGAACTGCTCGTATCCGCCCCAGTTGCCTGCAGCATCCTGCGCATGTACGAAGACTATGTGGGAACCCTGAGCGATGTTGGCGACATATGTGCCAGTGATGTTTTCCCGTGGATTATCCCATGAAAGGTCTTTTGCTGTCATTGCAGTACCTGCTCCATTGGCACCAGTTGCGTCAATGAAGTATTCGGCTGCGGCGATATTGGAATTACCTTTTGCTCTGTCGTCAGCCTTTGCGTCGAAGGTAAGTGTGTTTCCCTGTCCACCCGGTAGTGGGTCAACTTTGATGCTTCCTGCAACTATCACAGGGCCGGTCTTGTCACCGGCTGCGCCATTGTCGATGGTGAATACATTGTCAGAGACGTCGAAACCTTTCAGGGTGGCTCCCTGCGCCAGGATCTTCACCTTGTAGTTCTCACCGTTCGGGTAATCAGGTATACCGGCTGTTGTTGTTGTGGTGTCCCACACATAGCTTGTCGCAGTTCCAGCAAGTCCGGTGGCCTCAACCACATAGGATTGACCGCCATCCTTGCTAATTTGCACTGACTGGCTGACTGCATTGGCGACTGTCCAGGTTATTGTCCGGGTTCCGCTCCAGGTGCCGTCCTCTGCCTGGCCGTTGTTGTTCAGCACAGTCACGTCAGGGTGGTCACCGCCCATGAGCCAAATAATGCTCCTGTCAGCGATGGTTGCGCGGTCCATGTTGAGGTCAGTGCCGAAGATGTTTCCAGGCGTGCCGAATGTTCCATCATCTTGGATTTGGGCGTGAGCAAATGGCTCGTATATCATTTTGTAGGTGGCTGCATCATAGGCTATGGCAGCGCAGTCACCAGCTCCTGTATATCTTGTGTAGGTCCAGGGTGGCGGAACCTGTCCGCCTCGATCGTTTATGATTTCATCAGGCCAGAACCTATTTCCATTAGATACGCCAGAATATACATCCGACTCCAGATCCTGGGCAGGTAAACCGGTGCTGATCTGATGCGTGGTAGGGAGAATCTGGAATCTTACTCCTTCAGTGCCTCCGCCTCCATCGGCATCGTCGCGCACGAATGTCGCGCGCATGTATGTATTATACCAAGCCACATCCACATCGGTTGCGCCACCTGCTGCATCGCACATGTCCCAGCCGATGTCCTGGCCGGTAGCGTAGAATTTCTGTTGGCCTGGCTGGTCCATCCATGATTGAAGTAATGCTCTTTCTGTTGCGCCCAGTTGTGAGTAGCCCTCACCCACATCCCAATAAACTGCTTTTGCAGAGTTCAGGGCTGCCAGGGTCGGGTATCCGTATTTGATTGTCTCCCAGACAGTGAAACTCCATCCGTAGTATCCAAGCGAGAGCCGCCAATCATCGACCTGTTCGTCGCTAGCGTCTATATTATCGTGCTCCTGGACAATCAGAATGTCGGGGTTGTCGGTGGTGGTGAACATGTAGTGGTCACCGCCGTTCGTGTCACGGGTCGTGACGCCGCCAATGGAAACTGACTGCACATCAAAGTAGTAGTTCGTGAATCCGGCAAGGTTCAGTATAACCACATCGTGGTCAAGAACCATGTCATTGTCCTGCGTTGTGCTTGAACCAAGTGCACCAGTTAATCCGTAGAATACCTGGCTTGTGGCCGGAACGTCAGTTGTCCAGTGGACAATGGCTGCGGTGTTGGATATCTCGTCGACATACACATCAGTTACACCCGGACTGCTCATGAGCGTTGTAACGTTGGCATAGGAGTCATGTGCAGGAGCTACGTCACTGTACTTGACGCTTATCCATCCATTGTTTTGGATGCTGATGGCACCGTTGCCGGAAACCGGTGTTAAGGCGTTCACTGCAATCGTGCCTGTGAACTTGCGTGCGTTGGCAGCGTTCTCTGTCAGAGTTCTTGTTTCAACATCGCCAGTGCTGCTTGTGACCTGTACGTTAAGCGTACCACTCGTTACATTCGTGTCCTCGACAATCATGGTCATTGTGTCGCCGGGTTTGTAAACCATCTTGTCGGTCCTGACCCAGCCGTAGCCATCATCAAGATTGGCTGCGACAACTATTGCGTAGGGCTGTGGACCCTTGGGTATGTTCACTGCCTTGATACGGATTGTCCACTCACCTTGCGTAGGTACCTTGACAAGTACACACTCAACCGGGTTGATGTGGTCGTAACCTGCCGGGTTTGTGGGGTCGGATTCTCTGCTGGTTGCACCATAGTTGTTACCGTAGTAAACGACACCGAGTGGATCAATTATAGTCAAATCCAGGTCGTTCTCCAATGCACCATTTGTTAATGCTTTGCCGCGGTAATCGGTCCAGACAAGTGTGAACTCAAGTTCCTGACCTGCTCCGACTCCAATTTTGTATTCTCTAACCTGGTCGGTAATCAAACCTGCCTTGTTGTCGTCCATCCAAACCTCTCTGGCATCGCCATTGAAGTACAATGAGTCACTGGTATCAACCATGCCCCATCCTTGATTTCCATTGGGGTAGGCCATCGTGTGGCCATTCAGTGTGTATTGGGCCACTGCCTCATTTGAATATGTTCCAGTTGTTGCATCGCGGGCTCCGTTAATCATGGTTGCCTTGAGAAGCGCATTGCTTGGCACGAAGCCATTAAGCGCTACGGGCGAGCTTGCAGTTACCGGGTAATAACCATCCCTGTAATACTGAGCCAGAAGAGCTGCATCTCCAAGTGCGCAAGGCGAGGACATACTCGTTCCCTGCATTCCAGCGTAGGCTGTGTCCAGATTACCATCACGGTTGCTGTCAGTACCGGCAGAGTTGTAGTCACCAGTCTGGCCAGACCAATCTGTCAGTCCATCGCCGGTCGAAGCAATGTCAGGTTTCAACCTGCCATCATTTGTCGGTCCCCAGCTGCTGAAAACGGAAATCTGGTTCCAGTTAGCTCCGGCTCGGTGGGATGCTACTGTGACAATGTTCTTGGCGGTAGCTGGCGGGGTGGTCGTTGTTGTGTATGCTGGTCCGTCTGAAACACCCGAGTCACCGTCGTTACCTGCGGAGAAGAACACGAGGAATTCCTTGTTGTCCCACATGTACCAGTCCGAGTTCAATGCGTCTTCTGTGTATTTGCCTTCCATAAATGTCCTGAGGCCAGTAACTGAATTAATGCATGGAATTCCCCAACTATTGGATGCCATGGATGCTCCGTCGGCCTTCTGCAAGGCATACATCGTTTTCAGGTCATCTGGGATTCCGCCAAGTGATGCGTCAAGATCCATGCCTATGTCGCAAAACGAGACTTTTGCCTCGTAGGCCATGCCGAACCTATCCGCGTTCGTGCTGCCTACATAGTCCCCGTTCCCGACTGCTATTCCTGTAACGTGCGATCCGTGACCGTCATAGTCAACATTGTTGTCGCCTAGCTGGTGGTAACCTACAACTTTTCTGTGTGTAGGCGATGAGCCAATCCAGTTTGAAGGTGTGTAACCGACATGTCTGAACATCTCGTGGTCAGTGTTAAGACCAGTGTCAGCGATTCCGACAATAATGCCCTCGCCATGAATGCCAGCAGCCCAAACCGGTGTGCTGCCGGAAACCTTGGATTGTTCGGTCCAGGCAGTGTCATCCAACATGAGCTCGTTTGCGAAGTATGGCATCACATATTCAACATCGTTAACGAATGCCAAAGCCTGTAAGCCTTGCTTCGAGATTTCGGCCCTGAGACTGTTATCGGTTTTTGCCAGAACTTTTCCTCCGGTCTTACCAATAAGTGCTGCGAGATTGTTCGGGTTCTCATTCTCGTGGAGTATTATGGTCACTGTTGTCCGGTCTTCTTTAAAGCCGAGCGGACTTGCTTGCTCCCAGAGATTTGTCCAGCCGATGTGTTTTAAGGCACTTGCGCTCTGCATGCCGGGCTGCAGGGCAACACCCTGAAGCAGGCTCTGCTGAACCCTGAATGCCGGTTGGTAAATGCTAACGCTCCTGACGAATGGGAGGTCCTCGACCTCGGCCAGTGTGTCAGCGTTCATCTTGACAATATATGTGTTATATGGCACATAACTGCCAATCGTGGCGCCCATTGCTTTAAGGCTTGCCACCCAGTATTCGTCGATAGCGTTATCGAATTTTACAAGGTAGTAGCCGCTCACCCTGTCATCGTATTTCTCGATGAACATTTCCCTTGCCAGGCCCTGCGGACCGGTTTTCACATCGAACTGAGCATTTGCCATCATTATCATATCATTCTGTGCGTAGAATGTATCCGATATAGGTGCGCTCAATTCTATTGGTGTTCCGGTTTCTTCCGCTTCTGTCAGCATGAAGCCGACAGGCAGAACCATGGCCAGTGCAATGATTGCCACTATAACTTTACTCACAATCTTTCTGTTTATTTCTTGCATCTGTCCCATAGGAATCTTTCCTCCTCTTTGTTCATAAGTATGTGCTGTAGTGTTAGCCCACTTACACCACATATTAAGGATATACATAGTGATGGGATTATTTATGCATTGTGGTGAATTTTGTGGTTTTTCATGAAATAATGCTATTTTTCCCAATTTGGTTCGATTGGATTAGAAAGAGTTACTGCACAAATGCCGTGAATGCTCAGTCCTTTAGGGCTGAGATGAATCGGCATAAGCAGTAAATACGTGGTAGGCCGCCATGCGCCGTGCAGATATTTGCACATGAAATCAAAGCTATTTGGCTTTGATAAATCAGGTGCATGGCCCCTGGGTAAACTTCCAGCCCTGTCAACAAACGTCAGCCACTTTAGGGGCTGGCAGTTTACGTTAATTCGAATTTTTCAGTAATCGGACACGGTTACGCCAAGGGAATTGTATTCCCATGATTATAGTAACAAGGATTATATATAAAAAAAGCTTCATTTGGTGACAATCAGTCAGATTGTTTATCAAAAAAGGAGGACGGAAGATGAAAACTACTAAATCAGGAACCTTGGTAAGTATATTTGTAGCGATTGTCATGTTAATGAGCGCGGTTCAACCCCTCATCAGCATCATCAATAACTCATCGCTAGATATTTCCGAAAATATTGAGGACGCACCGGGTGCAGAAATCCGGAACGCAAACTCAGACGTTGCGGGAACAACCGGCTCGATGCCAGTGAAAAAGGCATTTACGAAAATTATTGTGGCGACCACCAACGTTGCGGAACTTTCTAGATATTTAT
>VMTD01000116.1 GCA_013791785.1 Methanobacteriota archaeon | reverse complement strand
ATAACGTGATAGACCGCCATGCGCCGTCCAATCTATTGCGCATGTAATCAAAGCTAATTGGCTTTGATAAATCAGGTGCATGGCCCCTGGGTAAACTTCCAGCCCTGGCAACAAACGCCAGCTCCTTTAGGGGCTGGTAGTTTACGAAATTCAGGGTGAAAACTGAAAGGATATCCCACGCTTTAGCGTTGTGGAGCACTCATTGCTCTGGCTGAACTTCACGATGTGGGTTGATAGTACATGTTAAAAGTGCCATCGAAACCTTTATATTGTATTTCTCAATGACATGCACCAAAGTAGACAGAAAGCGGAACTATGGTGTATGCGGATGAGAAAATCAACGCTCGTTGAAAAATTATCAGACCTCGGTGAGACCTTCACAATTGAAGATATAAGAAATAATGCAAATATGTCCAAGGCTGGTTTGAAAAAACTCCTATTTAGATTGGAAAATCAAGGATGGATAGAACGCATCGAGAAAGGAAAATATATGCGGATTCCTGCTGAAGCTGAAAAAGGGAAGTATACATTAAACCAATTTGTCATTGGTTCGATGTTGGTGGAGCCTTATTGCATATCATACTGGAGTGCCCTGCATCATTATGGTCTCACTGAGCAAATACCTTCCACAGTATTCATTCAAACAACTGCCAGAAAGAAGCACCAGAACATTGAGATTTTTGGAATTAAATATAAGATAATCCGGTTAACACCAGAAAAGTTTTTTGGTCAAAAAAAGGAGTGGTTTATTAACGACCCTATTATGATTACTGACGAGGAGAAAACTTTAGTGGACTGTCTTGACAAGCCACAATATTGCGGTGGTATTATAGAAGCAATAAAAGGATTAAGAGAGCGTGAGTTCGACCCAATAAAAATAGCAAAATACGCAAAGCAAATGAAGAACACGGGCGTCATAAGACGGCTAGGATTTCTGTCTGACCACTATAATCTTGAGATCATATTACCAGAAATTAACAAAAGTACACGGAACTATCTACTTCTTGATCCATCAATGCCAGAAGACGGGGAGAAAGATAGCAAGTGGAGATTGATTGTAAATTTGAAAGAATACGATTTGGAGGAGCATTAATTGATAACGCCAGATGATATTAAGAGAATAGCAAGAGAAAAGGAAGTCGACCCAACAACAATAGAAAGAGACTATGTCCAGAACTGGTTTCTTAAATCACTATATTCTAATTCAGATTATTTATTATTCAAAGGTGGAACTTCAATAAGAAAGGCTTTCGTTCAGGACTACAGGTTTTCTGATGACCTTGATTTCACTTTATCAAAAGAAGTAAGCCAAGAAGAAATTACAGAGTTGATAAACAAATCTAAGACATTTGTTCATGATGAGATTGGGGTTACATTTGAGGATGATACGCCATTCAAAGATGTTGAAAGCGGATGGAAAGTAAAATTGCATTATACTTCAAGAGTAACAGGGGGGCCAATCAAGTTAATCATGGATATCACTCACTCGCACTTAGAAAAAGTTATCACAGATTTTGAATTACATTCAATGTACCATAACTATCCAGACCAGTGTGCAGTTGAATTAAAAACCTATTCATTAAAGGAGATCACCACAGAAAAATTAAGGGCATTATGTCAAAGGGGGTGGCCTAGAGATCTGTATGACGTTTACAATTTATGGCCTCAAGTGGAGAAAGACATAATACAAGAGATATTTATTGAAAAATGTAAGTTCAAAGGATTTGAACCAACCTTAAAGTCTTATGATAATAACGAAGAAAGTTTACGCAGCGCTTGGGCTAAGTCATTAGATCACCAATTAAAAAATATTCCAGACTTTGATATGGTATTTCAGGACGTCCGTAAGATATTGAAAGAAGAGTTGAATGTCAAGTAATCTCAGATTTTCTTATTTTTTATTAATTAGAAACTGTTTAATTTACTACTGAGTTTTAACATAGCTAACATCCAATTCCCCAGGGCTCCCGCTATTGGCATTCCAAGATGAACTCTATTTTCCCTGAGCGTGAAATACTGGCGGGGAAGGAATTGCCAAAACCGTCCCCCGCAGCGAACTATCTGGCTTTCTCGAATTATCCCTGTGAGTGCTGAGAACCATTTTTACGACCAGCCCCCCAAAAGGAGAGAAGCGGGATCGCACCCCCTCCACCCCCCTTCCCCGGGGGCACGGGGGCGGGAGCCCCCGCATCCGCCGCCCCCATCCCCCCAATGCCCTCTACAAACAATCCTTCGGATACTCTTGCGGCCCCGCCTCCCTGGTCATGGTCATTTTCGGCAAGGTCTGCACAGGGGGAAATAATTAAATAATATTTCCTTGTAATCTGGAAGGCGGGGTTAGTGTAAACCGGCGCTCAACCCGCCCCAAGTCCCTCCCCCTCACTTTCGCCCACCCCCTCTCCCCGTTTATATAGCATTTCAGACATTACCTCATCAATGAACGATGCGGATAGCGCCCTGGTGGTGTTTCAGGGAAAGGGGATTCGGAGGAAATGGCATGACGACGAGTGGTACTTCTCGGTTGTTGATGTGGTTGAGATTCTGACCGACAGTCCAACTCCAAGACAATACTGGGGGAAAATCAAGGATAGGGCGTTCACCCAGCTTGAACTGTCCCCAATTTGGGTACGTTTGAAACTTCCATCAAAGGATGGCAAGCAACGCCTTACCGATTGTGCCAATACCGAGAACATGTTCAGGCTCATACAGTCAATCCCATCAAAGAAGGCCGAACCCTTCAAACGCTGGCTGGCGCAAGTCGGATACGAGCGCGTTCAGGAAATAGAGAATCCGGAACTTGCCCAGAAACGGATGAAGGAACTGTACCGCGCTAAAGGGTATTCCGATGCTTGGATTGAAAAAAGATTGAGGGGAATCGCCGTTCGGGACGAACTTACTGATGAATGGGACGGGCGCGGCATCGAAACAGACAGAGAATTCTCAATCCTGACCGCGGAAATTTCGAAGGCAACATTCGGGCTCACGCCAACCGAATACCTGGCCCACAAAGGCCTGAAGAGGCAGAATCTCAGGGATTACATGAACGATCTGGAACTCATTTTCACAATGCTGGGGGAGGCAGCCACCACCGAGATTGCCCGGAGTGTGGGCGCTCAGGGTTTCGAGGAGAACAAGGACGCGGCCAAGGATGGGGGCGCCGTATCTGGCGACGCAAGGCGGGATCTGGAAACAAAAACAGGAAGGTCGGTCGTAAGCGACGAGAATTATCTCGAAACTCCAGAGAAGGTGAAGCGGCTGGGGAAGAAGAAATAGCGCCAACCAAAAAAGCGGCTCCGGCACCGGCCACCCCCATCATGCCCCGTCTGAATCGCTCCTCATGATATCTGGAGGGCGGGGTTGTGACATCTAATTCAAAAAATTCGATGTTTGTGACACGATTCTCGTATCATCCTTTGGAAACCTCGGCTGTAAAATATTACACACTATGGCACCCAGCCAACCACATAGATTTTTCGAGCAGGCTGACCTGGAGTTTTTCTGTTTCCCAATTTTTCTTTTTGCGAAAGGTCAGCCAGCGGAGAAAAATCTTTCAAAAAGAAAAACTTGCGGGGAGGTGTGTAAATCGGCGCTCAACCCGGTCCAGCGATTGGTTCCAGCCAACCCGGTCCCGCTACCAAATTATGCATTAGTACTGCAAACTTTAAGTATAAGGCTTGCATTATGGTGTAATATGGACCGAACATCATTGAAATCCATACTCTTGGAACAAATGTCGGAGATAGATAGAATTCGCGGGGATTCAAAGGTTGTCGAACGCTCGGATGCTGGGTTCTGGCGCTCACATATGGATAATGATTTGATAAAAACCTGCATAGGGGCGAGAAGGGCGGGCAAAACCGTATTTTCCCACATTCTTCTGAAAGAGACAAAATACGCTTACGCGAACTTCGACGATGAGAACCTTTCACTCATCGATTCAAAAGAGTTGAACAATGTATTGGAAGCTCTCTTTGAGATACATGGAAACTTTGATTACCTCCTTCTTGACGAAGTGCAGAATGTGGCAGGCTGGGAATTATTCGTGAACAGGTTGCAGAGGCAAGGAATCAGAACAGTTGTTACCGGCAGCAATGCAAAATTGTTGAGCAGCGAGCTATCCACCCATCTTACCGGGCGCCATTTGAAAATCGAAGTTCTGCCCTTTTCATTTTCCGAATTTCTTGCCTGGAATGGCGGGAAAGTTGACCCGGACACGACCCGGGGCAGGGCTGAATTGAAGAACAAACTGACGCAATACATTGAAACCGGCGGCTTTCCCGAGGTCGTCCGGAACCCTGAAATCCGCAACCTCTATCTGACGTCTCTCTACCAATCAGTCATTACGAAGGACATTGTTGCCAGACACGGCATCAGATATGTCAGAACCTTCAGGGAAATGGCCTCCTCAGTGCTATCCAATTACTCTAATCTCATAACATTCAACAAACTGGCGCGCGTACACGGATTCGGACCGCATACGGCCAAGAATTATGTTGAATACATGGCAGACTCATACATAATCTGTCTGGTGGATAAGTATTCCGCCAAACCGAGAGAGGTGGCAAATTCACCGAAAAAGGTCTATTCCATCGACACTGGAATTGTGAAGGTCCTGGCAATCGGCGCCTCGGAGAACAGGGGGCGTTTGCTGGAAAACATGGCATTCCTGCAGCTCCGGCGCAGGAGAGCGCTTGACCCGACCCTGGAATTTTATTACTGGAGAGACTACCAGGACAGGGAAGTGGACTTCGTCATCAAGAGAGGCGCGTCAATCACCGAACTAATCCAGGTTACTTCCGTATCCGGCCATGACGAGGTTCAGGCCCGTGAGGTGGCGGGATTGATGAAAGCGTCCGAACTTCTGCGGTGCAAGAATCTCACAGTGCTTACCTGGGACCTCGAGGACACTGTGAAGAAGGACGGCAGGACAGTGCGGTATGTTCCGATGTACAAGTGGTTGCTCGGGAGGGAATGAGGACGAACTGCTGGCGCGTGGGCGCGCCAGCTATTCCCAGCCCGTCAGATTCTTCTGCTTGTACAATTTTTCAAAACGCTTGATAGATAAGTCCAGATAATCTTTTTCCAGATCAATTCCGATGAACTTTCTCCCGAACATTGCGGCAGCCAGGCCGGTCGTTGAACTCCCTGTGAACGGGTCAAGAATTAAATCGCCCTCATTGGTGCTGGCAAGAACCACCCGCCGTAGCAAATCCAGGGACTTCTGGGCCTGATGCTTCCCAAAAGTTTTTTCGCCAGGCTTCGGGGTATTGATGGACCACACCGAGCGCATCTGCTTGCCGGGTTTTTTCATAACATCTTCCGGCCATTTGCCATTCTTCATTAACTCATAATTGAACGTGTGCTTGCCCTTCTTGGTTTTCCGCGCCCATAGAAGTGTTTCATGGCTGGCCGTGAAAAAACGTCATCCATGCAAGAGTTTGCAAATTAAGAGGCCTGGGGAAATCGGGGAGGCCTCACATCCCCAAGGCTCTTAGCGTTCCAAATACCCAGAGGCTTTGGATACTTATTAAAACCGTTCCAAATCCCGAAGGGTTTGAATGCGGATAATACCTTCGCCCACCCCCATATCTGATATTTATATCCCGGCCACCTGAAGAGATGCGGGTGAACAAGGATTGAGAACTATGGCCAGTATTGACTTGGCGATGATGGATGACATCCGTAACCGAATATACTCAATACGCAGCATGCAGGTGATGCTCGATTCTGATATGGCGGCTTTGTATGGAGTTGGAACGAAAGTATTGAATCAAGCTGTTAAGAGAAACAAGCGAAGATTTCCTGAAGAATTCTGTTTCCAGCTCACTGACGCTGAATTCGAAATCTTGAAGTCACAAATTGTGACCCCAAGTTGGGGCGGAAGGCGGACCAATCCTTACGCCTTTAGCGAACAGGGTGTCGCCATGCTCTCCGCGGTTTTAAAAAGCGATATTGCGGTAGATATCAGCATCAAGATAATCAAGGCCTTCATTGCAATGCGTCTTTTCATCGCCTCAAATGCTCAGATATTTCTGCGGCTAGACACTCTCGAACTGAAACAGCTTGACACCGACCGGAAGATGGAGCAAGTGCTAAATGCAATTGAATCCAAGAAAATCATGCCAAAGCAGGGCATATTCTTTGAAGGCCAGGTGTTCGACGCCTATATTTTCATCTCCGATCTGTTCAGAAGAGCGGAAAAATCTATAGTCATCATAGATAACTATCTGGATGATAGTGTTCTCATCCACTTGACAAAACGAAAGGAGAATGTAAAAGTCACGTTTCTCACTAGAACCATATCAAAATCACTGGCCCAGGATGTTCGAAAGTTCAACGAACAGTACCAGCCCATCGAAATAAAAGAGTTCAAGAATGCTCATGACAGGTTCATCATCATTGACAATAAAACAGTGTATCATTTTGGCGCGTCTCTAAAAGACCTGGGCAAGAAATGGTTCGCGTTCTCGAAGATGGATATCGGGGCAGGGAAGGTGCTTGCGAAGTTGAATACACTAGAATGATGGAGGCGGGGCTGGAACGGGGCGAGGTGGCGGTGGTGCGGGGGGTGCGCGCGGGAGCGCTCTGAGAATGGAGTTCGGCGACCATGGTGGGTGGATGGATGGGAAGGATTTTAAGGTTTTGAAAGGGGCGCTGGAAGAACGGCCGTTGAAATATGAACGGCCCCGGATGAGGCCCACGCTTGCTTCGCGGGTACTTTCACCGACCCCCACTTCAATCTTTTATAGTGCCAACAACTAAATAGGCTCTGTGCAATCCGAGATTAACACTTTCGGAGTATGGGCAGTATGCTGATTGGGGGCTTCCTTTGACAAAAAATACGGATATGGCCGATAACAGGTCCGATTTCATCCTCTACACCGATACCGAAGGCAATGTGAGGGTAGAGGTATTTCTGAAGGACGAGACCGTTTGGCTCACGCAGAAGGCCATGGCCGAATTGTTTGGTGTGCAGGTTCCTGCGGTGAATAAACACTTGAAGAACATTTTTGATACAGGTGAACTCGATGAATCGTCAGTTATTTCCATTTTGGAAACACCTGCCAAAGATGGTAAGATATACAGTACAAAATTCTACAACCTGGATGCCATCATCGCGGTCGGTTATCGCGTGAATTCCTACCGTGCGACGCAGTTCCGCATCTGGGCGACCGGGACTTTGAGAGAATTCATCATAAAGGGTTTCGTGTTGGACGACGAAAGGCTCAAGCAGGGCAGCAACGTCTTCGGAAAGGATTATTTCGAGGAATTGCTGGAGAGAATTAGAGATATACGGGCCAGCGAGCGCAGGTTCTATCAGAAGATTACGGACATTTACTCGCTTGCCGCAGACTACGACAAGAAGTCGCCTGTCACAAAGGAATTCTTCGCAACAGTCCAGAACAAGCTTCACTGGGCAATCACCGGAAAGACCGCAGCCGAGATAATTTATGAATCCTCAGATTCCGAGAAACCGTTCATGGGCCTCACAACTTGGAAAGGTTCCCCGGATGGAAAGGTACTGAAATCGGATGTTACAGTGGCGAAGAATTACCTGGGCGAGGCACACATCAGGGAACTGAATCGAATCGTGTCTGCTTACCTGGACCTGGCAGAGAACCGCGCAGAAAGACGCGTCATCACCACCATGGGGGAATGGGCAGAATTCCTGAACGGTTTTCTGGAACTCTCGAACTACCCCATCCTGAAAGACAGGGGCAAGGTGACCATGCTGGAAGCCCGGCTAAAGGCTGAACAGGAATTTGATAAATATCAAGTAATCCAGGATATAGATTACATGTCTGATTTTGACCGGGAAGTAAAGCGCATCGTGGGAAAGAAATCCTCATGAGCGCCCCCATCTCATGTCGCCCCAACTTGATGTCGCAAATTGCGATTTCAACATTTCCATCGGAGAATCTCGGTGAAAGTATTACTGGGGCGTCGTCCGTCCTTCACAAACCGCCGGTTTTGTGAAAAATCCGCCTTCACTTCCTCCCATAATCGGCAGGAATTTCCCCCCACTCCCCTGTCTCCCACTTCACGACCTTGCATGAATATTTATTCATTCTCAGCCACTCCAGCGCGTCCTCCACCATTCCCAGGATGTCTTTGCTTGCATCGGACCTTTCCAGGGCGGTGTTGCAGGTCCTGTTCCTGACCCATCCAATGGCGATCTTCGAATCCGAATAGACTGTGCTGTGGGTGCCCCCTACGACGTACCTCAGGGCCTCGACAATGGCCAGGAACTCGCCGATATTGCTTGTACCGACTCTGAACGGCCCGCGCTCGAATATGATCTTCCTGGTCTTCAGGTCGATGCCCCTGTACTCCATGGGGCCGTGGGGGCCGCTGCAGGCGACGTCCACTGCGATGCTGTCTTCCATGACGCCGTCCGGGAGTTTTGTGCCTGATTCGAACGTCCGACCCTTCTTTCCCCAGTGCCGGTGCCAGCCGTCCTTGAGTGCCGTTTCTGCAGTGTTCAGGTTCGGGAATCCCTTGTACCGGGCCTCGGGGAAGCCGCTTACTTCTGTCTGACATTCCTCCCAGGTTTCGTAGATGCCAGGGTTTCGGCCAACCCAGACGACGTAGAATTTCTTGCTCATCGGGGTGCTTATCTGCATGTTCTGTAATAAAACTTCTTGTTACGGGAGGAGGCGGAACCCCTGCTCTATCGGATAGGTCTGTTTTCGTCCGATACCGATACATCGCCCGAATCAGGGCGGGGGTACACAATCTCCCAGCTGGCAGTTATGTTATCGAAAAATCGATATCAGAATCGAAAAATCGATAAATATAAATAGTCCATGGTCCCTATTCCGAATCATGTTGGAAGGTTTCTTCGGTTCAAAAGCGAAGGTCCGCATAATCAGAGAAACGGCAGCCCATCCGGACAGGGATTACTCGGTGGAGAGCCTTGCCAGGGCGGTGGGCATGTCCTACGGTACGGTACATCCGGTCGTGGCCGAGCTTGCGGGCGCCAGGGCCTTGGTGGTCAGGAAGGCGGGTCGATCGAAACTCTACATGATCAACCGCAAACATCCGTTATTCAAGGAGGTTCAGAAACTTATTGCCAGGGAACAGAACGCCTTCCTGGACATTGCCAAGGTTTTCGTGAAGAATCTGGACAAGGTCGGGGTGGAGAGCATCGTGCTGTTCGGTTCCGTGGTCAGGGGAGAGCCGCGTCCCGGAGATATCGACCTGCTGATAGTGACACGTACCGAGAAACACCCGAGCAACCTCACCGAGGTGGCAGGCATTGCGTTGGATGAATTTGACACTGTAATCTCTCCGATGTGCCTGTCAAGAAAAATTGTGGCCGACAAGGTAAAAAACAATGACAGTTTCATCATTCACGTCATGAATGAGGGGAAGGTACTGTGGGGTGAAGCAAAGTGGTTAGAGACATAAGAAAATTGGAATCTGCAAAGTATTTCAGCCAGGCAGAGGAATTCATGCAATCCGCCAATGCCAATATGGATGCCGGGAGGTACAACGCAGCAGTATTCTCGGCAGTTCAGGCCATGATCAACGCGAATGACGCGTTCACCATCTATTATCTGGAGAAACGCGCCTCAACCGACCACAGGGAATGCCTGAAACTGCACGCGGATGCTGCCGGGATAATTCAAGACACCTCACAGAAAGACAGATTGAAGGATGCAATAAACCTACGCTCGCAAGCAGGTTACATGGGGGAATGGATGTCGAAAACGGAAGCCGAGAAGACGCTGAGACGTGCGACACAATTTCTTGCCTGGGTGAAGAAGAAAATTGCGTGAACATCACTCCAATTAATAACCGAACCCCATAAAAACGCCGTTAAACCATGCTCCTCCCACAATGCCGTCGCATTCCATAACTTACCCGGCATTACCCTACCCTCACCTCAAACTCCTTCTCCACCGTGAGCCCGCCTCCGGAGACAGGTATCCGGAACTTGTAGATTCCTTTCCCGGACCTGGGAGATATCTTCAGGGATTTCTCGATGGATTCACCGGATTCAATCCTTTCCTTGTTTATGTCTCTGTCCCGGCGGAAGTCCCGGTCCAGGCCGCTGAAGTCAATGCTTACGTCCTCTATGGGTTTCTTGGTACAGTTCTCAAAATAGACAAAAATCTCTGTCTCTTTTTTGAGCTTGATCTTCTCGGGGATGTATATTCCCACGCTCTCGTCCAGGACCTCCTCCGAGAAGTCCCCGTCCCAGAGATCTTCCTCCGTGATGGGGTAACGGGTGGGCGGGGAAGCTTTCATGAAATACCTGGTTCCTAAGAACACGGAAACGATGACCATGAAAGTGCAGGCCATAATGGCCCACATTATCCAGGCCGGTTCATCGACCTGGTAGTTTTTCAGCGCCGCGAGATTGTTGTTGTCTGTCAGGTTGGCTTGGTCCTCACCGGCAGCCATGACATTGGCCCATATTGAATAGACCCCTTTATTCGTGGGCGTCCAGGCATAACTCGCAATCACTGTCTCGGACGGGCTGACAATGCCACCCTGCCAGCTGCCGATAAATGTGTCCGAATCGTCTGCGTTTTTGATGTAGAAATCTACCCGGACATTCTCTGCGGTCGCATACCCGTTGTTGGTTATGCCGACAGAAATTATCGTTTCCTGGCCGAAGGCCCCAATTGCGGGGTCGAAGGAAAGTGTAGGCCCATCAAGGGCCATGTCTGCCTCCTGGGCCTCGGCATTGGGCAATTGGAATATTGCCAGGGCAAGTATCAATGACATCAAACAAATGGCAAAGGAAATAAACTTCATGGCTTCCACTTAGCCGGAGTATTGTGCAGACGATATATGTAGATTAGCACACCGTTCCCCCAACCCCCTTATACCTCCTCCCCAATCCAACCCCAATGAACCTTCTCCTCCTCCACCCTCCGTTCTGCACCCCCACGGTGCCGCCGTACGCAATCACGTACCTGGCGTCCTACATATCCGCGAACTCGGACCTGAAAGTGAAATGCCTCGATCTCAATGCCAAGTTCCACAAAATGAAATTCCCTGCCATCTACCAGAGGCTGGAAAAGGCGAGAAATGACATCAATCCGTATTCCGAGATGCTGGAAAAATACTCCAGCAGCGCCAAGAAGGTCCACAGGGAGAACAATCTGTGGATGTCCGAAGGAAAAGAACCGGAACTGTTCGCGGAACTTCTCGAACTCGTTCTGGAGGAAAATCCCGATACTGTCGGCATCAGCTTCGTTTACAACAGCCAGGTGTTTTACGGCCTCAAATTAATCGAGGAACTCACCGGGAGAGGGATAAAGTGCGTGGCAGGCGGTCCCGCAGCCTCAAAATTCGTGGAAGAACAGGTAACTGTGCTGAAGGACGAAAAAGAGCTCCTGAAATACCTTACAGGCAAGAAAGGAACAGCAGATTCCTATGCCCTGGACTACAGCCGGTACCCGGAAGGGGATTATCTCTCGAAAGAGATGATTTACCCCGTTCGAAGTTCGTACGGCTGCCGGCACAGGGCCTGCGCATTCTGCACCCATCACGATAATGTGCCATACAAGGAAATCGATATGGAAGAGATAAAAAATACAATCATAAACAATAATATAAAAAATCTGTTTTTCATTGACGATACGATTCCGGCAAAACGGCTTGGGGAACTTGCTGACGCCCTAACCTCGCTCAACGTAAAATGGTGGTGCCAGACCCGGCCCACGGCGGACCTGCTGGGGCTTTTCCAAAAGCTGAGGAAGAGCGGTTTGACTTCCGTTTCGTTCGGCGTTGAATCAGGCAACCAGAGAGTCCTGGATTCAATGAAGAAAGGCACAGAAATCGAAACAATAAAAGCCGTTCTGGCAGAAAGCCACAACGCAGGAATCAGAAACATCGCTTTCATCATGTTCGGATTCCCGGGAGAGGATGAAGATTCTTTCACCGACACAATGAATTTCCTCCGGGACAACAGGAAATACCTGGACATAGTCTCGGCGTCGGTATTCGGCCTCCAGAAAGAAAGTTTCGTTTATGAGAATCCGGAAAAATTCGGAATCATAGGCATCCGCGAGTACAATACGCCGTTGGGCGAGAGCATCGGGTACAGGGTGAAGTCAGGTCTCAGCGAGAAGCAGACCAAGGTCATGAAAGAATCAGTAGCCAGGGAACTGAGAGAGATGAATCAATTACCGAAGATATTCTGCCTCTTGAAGGAGCAGAGCCTGTTTTTCTAGATTGCCCATTCAAACCGCTCAGAATGATTATATATCGACACAACATTGCAATCATGTGGCAAAAATTGTGTGGGTAACTGACATCCATCTGAATTTCCTGGATGATTCCGGCATAGGTGATTTCATCAGGAAACTTCAGCGGGAGAAAGCCGATGCATTGTTCATCACGGGCGACATCGCCGAGGCGCCGACTGTCTGTTCATACCTCAAGAGATTGGAGCAATCGCTTGACACCGAGATATATTTCGTACTGGGGAATCATGATTTTTACAATGGTTTCATGGATAAAGTCTTGGATGGGGTTGTGAATTTGTCAGGCAATTCTTCCAGTTTGAATTTTCTCGACATATCGCCCCCCGTCAAGATAGGGAACACCGGTCTTGTGGGACACGGTGGCTGGGCCGATGGCCGATTTGGCGATTTCTTTGGGTCCCAAGTATGGTTGAACGATTATGAGTTGATAGGCGATTTCAGGCGCCTCACCAAAGACGAGATTTTCGACAAACTGAATGGGTTTGGAGACGCGGCTGCCCTCGTTTTAAGAGAGAAATTGGAGAATGCTTTTCTGGAATGCGACAATGTACTCTGTTTGACACACGTCCCCCCATTTAGGGAGTCATGTTGGCACCGGGGCGAGATATCGAACGACGATTACCTGCCGCATTTCTCCTGCAAAGTAATGGGCGAGATGATGATGGAAGTAATGGAATCTCGGCCCGAATCAAATCTAACCGTGTTATGTGGTCACACCCACAGCCCGGGCAGGGCGCAGATTCGCGATAACCTGTTGGTAATCGCTGGGGGGGCTGAATATGGGCGGCCGGAAATTCAGGATGTTTTTTACTGTACAAATGCCGAGAAAGCCCAGCCCCGAGGGGCTGAGATGAATCGGCATCGACAGTAAAAACGTTGGAGATCGCCATGCTCATATGCATGACCTGCCATGCATCGTGTTCATATGCATGACCTGCCATGCATCGTCCAATCTATTGCGCATGAAATCAAAGCTAAATGGCTTTGATAAATTAGGCGCATGGCCCCCTGGGTAAACTTCCAGCCCTGGCAACAAACGCCAGCCACTTTAGGGGCTGGTAGTTTACCTTGGCGATTGATGTATCAAAACATGCTGGCACGCATTCCTTCGATGGTCATGAAAAATCCTATGAGCACTGAAGTGTTTGGTCACATGGCGTAAAATTTTATTGTGCATGTCGCTTGAAAAATATGGGTCGGAATGGTATTTAAAGACACCGCGTTTCCGACCGGTCGGAAAGATTAATAAGGGCAAGAGATTTCCGACCTATCATGCACGGTATGAAAAGGGAGCGAATCCTGAGGGTCCTCCTGAACGACTCAGACGGCAGCCTGACCAAGTATAAGTTGGCAAAGTTCTCTGCGACTTCAAAAAGCTGGATTATCGATTATCTCCGCACCCTGGAGAACGGCAAATTGGTCAAGGGCACGAAAGTCCTGAACAAAGAGAAGCTACTCGACTATTGGTTCTCCATTACACAGACCCCGAAACATTATGACTTCTTTGTCCAATCGCCAAAGGAATTCCTCCAGAACATCGGTATGGATTACGCCCTCACCACCTACGCAGCAGAGAACCTGCTCAATCATTATCTGTTCCCATCGAGGACCGACCTTTACATAAAAGAGGGCGATTTAGCGCTCTGGAAAGAGAAAATCAGTGGCAGCGGCGGTCTTGTCGGGAAGGGAAATCTGCGGCTACTGGTATATGACGACCACACCCTCTATGAAAAAAAGAAAATAAAGGGTATGTGGGTTGCATCCGTATCACAGGTTCTCATTGACCTCAAAAGAGAGGGCGGCGTCTGCCTGGAAGCTTACGAGATGATGGTGAAGAATATCGATTGATGTAGCCCCACGTTTCCTAGGGGCCAGCAGGGGGCGGAGCCCCCGCGCCTACCGTTCCCCGACTTCCCGGCAGTACCGCCTGAACCCCAGGGGCAGGTCCACCACGTTCAGGTCCTCGGCGGTCCAGTTGCCGGTGCGAAGCTCTTCCGCAATGTAATTGGCCAGGGAGAGCCATTTCATCTCCTTGGATTTCTGTGCGTACCTGCACTTGCTGCAGTATTCCAATTCTTCTTTGAGGCGGTGGTCGCCACCGGGCATCTTCCCCGAGCCCCAGACATTCTCCGGGATTGTGTATCCTTCCCTGCCGCATTTCTTGCAGTTTGACATGTTATTTGCTATACCTTGGCCGAACACTCTCACACAGAAATGACATCGGTCATTCCTCAGGGGCTGTCCGCACAGGATGCAGAATGTGTCGCTGCTGCTTTCCACGTCTTTGCTGTCCACGTCTATTCCTCCGAATTTAGGTAAATCCCATTGTCCCGGGGGTTTATAATTATTTCCTTCGGTCATTTCATCTTGTCATAAGCCTCGAGAATTATCCTTTCGGTGCTTTTCCACCCGATGCACTCGTCAGTTACCGATACCCCATACCGCAGAGAAGATATATCCGGCACTTCGGGCAATGGCTGGTTCCCGGAATTCAGGTGGCTTTCCAGCATGGCGCCGATGATGTGCCTGTTGCCAGCGGCCTTCAGTTCCATGACGCTTTTGAAGACCTTCACCTGGTTCCGTGCGAGCTTTCCTGAGTTACCATGACTGCAATCAACAATGAGTCCCGGCTGAAGTCCTGCCGCTTTCATGGCGTTCTGGGCGCTCCTTATGCCCTTCTCGCTGCAGTTGGGTCTTTCCCCACCCCGAAGGACAATATGGCAGTGTTTGTTTCCCTTTGTTCTGAACGCTCTTATTGTTCCGGAATCGTCCGCTCCCAGGTATGTGTGGCCCTGGCCCGCGGATTCCACCGCTCCCAGCGCCACTCCGATGCCTCCGTCCGGGCCGTTCTTGAATCCCACCGGCATGCTCAGTCCCGATGCCATGTCTCTGTGTGTCTGGGAGCCGGACGAACACGCGCCGATTGCGGCCCAGGATATCAGGTCCCCGATGTAGCGTGGGGTTGCAGTGTTGATGAACTCCGTTGCAGTGGGAACACCCAGTTCCGCCAGTTTCACAAGGAATTTTCGCGTCATGTTGATGCCGTCCTGGGCGTTTCCCGTGCCATCAAGGTAAGGATCAGTGAGAAATCCGGTCCAGCCCTTTCCTGTCCTGGATTTTTCCACGTAAACGCGCATGACCAGCAGGAACTTATCATCTACTTTCTTCTTCAGCTCGGCCATCTTCTCGGCGAATTCCTCAGCCTGGGTCATATCGTGAATCGAGCACGGTCCGGCAATGACGATGGTGCGCATGTCTCTTCCATCCAATATTTTTCTGATGGCGCTTCTGCCTGCTTTCACTGTTCCGGCAGCCTTTTTCGAAAGCGGCACGGATGTCCTGAACTCCATTGGCGGCGGTAAATATCTGAAATCGGCAATGTTGGCGTTCTCCGTGTCTCGCGGTTTGGTCGATTTGCCGAGAACCGCTTCTTGCTGGAGGCATGATTCTGAAATCACCGCTTGCATTACGGCCTCCACCATGGCAGGAGAAAGTTCATTCTTATTTGCCAGGGCCAGCGCGTTCTCCATGACCTCTTTTTCCACGCCGGTGTCTTTCACACCGGTGCCGGACTTCTTCTTCTCCGCCCCTATTTCTTCTGTAAGCTCCATCCTGGTCTTGAGTAGCTGAACCATTTTAGCGTCATTGTCCTTTACCTTTTTCCGCAGTTCTGTAAGTGATTTCATCTTATTCCTCCTTATTGTCTTCATGCATCCTGGCCCGGAGCAGGGTTATGGCCACCATGGCCTCCGCCACCGGCACGATTCTGGTGCAGATGCGCGGGTCATGCCTTCCACCAACGGTTATTTTCGCCGGTTCCATGATATCCAGGTCTATTCTATCCTGTTCAATGTCAATGGAGCTTGTGGGCTTCACCGCAATTCTCATGACGATTGCCATGCCGCTGCTGATGCCGCCGAGTATTCCGCCCGCATTGTTCGTCCGGGTCATGAGGCGGTCGCTCTCTGTTATGATAGGGTCATTATTCTCCGACCCTCTTATAAGTGTCGAATGGAAACCCGAGCCTATTTCAACGCCTTTCACAAAGCCGGTGCCTGTCAATTAATGTGCTGGTTCAAAGCACGGCGACTGTCTGCGGGGCGCTATCACTGGTAATTTGGTGGAGGTGGCGGGGGTGGCGGCGGCATGCCCTGGTACCCAGGATAGTAGGGCATCTGTGGGGGCAACGGCTTCAGCTCGCCCGAGTCTATTCTTGAAACAACCTCTCTGAAACAGACGATGAATATGATGATGGCAATCACCGACATGACTGTGGGTATCAGGGAAGTGTAAAGCGCGAGTTCGAAATCGTTCGCGCTGTTCAGCAGCCATCCGTTGAAAATCATTATGATTATGAGCAGACTCACAATCGAATTACCCACACCAAGGCCGAATCCTGCCCAGAGTGTGGTCCTTCGTTCCGGCTTCGAGATTTCCTTCACCAGATAAACAAAGAAAAGGTACTGGAAGATTGCCGAAACGACGCCGATGATGCCTGTGATTATATTTATTCCGTTGAACGTATCCTGCACGCCGAATGCGTTTGGGTTCTGGTTGGCAAGGTCCACAGTGCCCAATGTCAGGGCTACGGCGACACCTCCGCCGACCAGGGAAATGACAATGGACAGTATCAGGAAGATGATTGCCAGCTTCACGCTCCCTTCATGGGCAGGCCCGAATTCCGACTTTCCTCGATGTATCTCCATCAGGCCCATTACAAACAGTATGAATGCGGCTATGCCCGCCACCAACACGATGATGCCGGAAATCGCCAGAACGGCAAGCGTTCCCATCATGCCCATGACATCTGTCTCGTCCTCTATGCCCTCGAACCCTGTCATGCTGGACAACACGACGCCCAGCACCAGACCCGACACCAGCATCAGAATAAGGGCCAGATACATGGCCTTGAGAAAATGATTAAGTCCTTTTCTTGTCTCGCAGTCCCGCACCGGAGTCCAGCCGGGTCCGTAGTATGGATACCCCATCTTTTTCAACCTCTTTGATGGAATAGACGATAACCGTATATATATTTGATGAGGCAAAGTAAGAGTTCAGTATTCTGAAATTTTAGATCTTAGATTTTAGATTTGTGCTGGCAGAATGCCCATCCGTATTTTAGATTTTAGAACTTAGATTTTAGATCTTTGCAGGGAATATGCAACGTCGTCAATCCGTCGTAAATCTACAATCTACAATCCCTAAATCTACAATCGTCACTCCTTCATTTCACTGAATACTTACACTTGGGGATACGGACCACTTACCGTTGTAAGAGGCTTCACATCAGTGACCCCTTACGAGATGACCGATTCCGGGCGGGGTCAAGGAAGGATCGTCGTAATTATCTGAGTAAGGGGTGCCAGTTCATCTCCCTCTTGAGGAGCGGCAGGATTTTCTGGTCAAGCGTGTCCGGATAGCAGACTATGATGATTTTTCCGCCGAAGCGCCCGGTCACCTCGCTCAGTTCATAGAGCATCTCCATTGTGGGAATCATCTGGAACCTCGTGAAGAGGTATTCGATGCCGTCCAGTAGTATCACAGCGCCGCTGTTATGTTCCATGAAATCTCTTATCAGTTCCACTATCGCCTGAAGGTTCGTGTTCGTTGGATAATCCGCTTTCGAGTGGTCCAGGGCAAGGAAATTGAGCGGTAATATCTGTCCTGCATCACCGCCAAGGCCTTTGGACAGGTTGATTATTTCAATATCTTTCAAACCGTACTTCTCTCTTATTTTCTTGTCGGAGGTTCTGCTGATTATGAACCCGGGAATGCCGCGGGATATCTCTGCCTTGAACATGTCGTAGGCCCTGTTTTCTGTGCCATCCAGGCACTCGATGAGATGTGCCTCTCCGGCTCCGAGGCCCGAATCATGCACTTGACCCCGGGATTTGGTCGTGGATATGCCCGAGAGATTCTTCTTGAGCGCTTCAACCTGCCCCCTGAGACCGACATTATGAACAATAAGCTGATTTTGGAGAAATGCCAGGTTCTCGTTCTTCTCTGCAAGCGCTTTGTTGGCATTGAAAATTCTCTCAGCAACGCGTATCCTGGAGGCTAGTATGTCTGCATCCACAGGTTTCGAAATGAAATCGTCCGCACCCGCTTCCAGCGCTTCCAGGATATTTTCCTTCTTGCCCTTTGCCGTCACCATGATTATGTAAGTATAGCCATTGGTGTCGTGTTCGGCCTTCCTTATGTTCCGGCACAGGCTCACACCATCCTGTTCGGGCATCACCCAGTCTATGAGCGCGATTGGGAACGGCGACTTTCGCATCTCCTCCATGGCCGCGTTTCCGTCCGGCGAGGATGTTACCGTGTGGCCCATCTTGAAAAGGATGCTCTCAAGTATCATTCTGTCTGATTGGCTGTCGTCCGCTATGAGTATTTTCATGTTTTTATTTCCTCTTTTCTGGTCTTTGAAAGATTGAGCGCCTCTTCCATTTTTAACAATGTGTGGGTGCGTTTGTCGAGCTTTTCCAGTCCGATATCGTTCTCGATATGGCTGAACTGACCAAGCAATGTTCCCATGTCATCGTCGCTCAGGTATTTCCTGGCCAGCGGGAACAGATATTTTTCTTCCCTGTGAATGTGGTTCCTGGTCAGGTTCACGTAATCCGATAATGTCTTTTTCAGACTGGCTGCGTTGGCGGTTCCGTCCCTCCCATATGAATCGATTTCCAGTTGCATCTTTTCCAACAATTGCAGAAGTTGCGCGTGTTCTTCGTCAATGGTCTTCAGAGATGATCTCGAAAATACTCTTGAATTCGGCGATTCGCCGTGCACCGCAATCGCCCTCTCGAGGAACATGAGGATGAAATGGTCCTCTTTTGCATGATGGACATTGGTATTGAGCAGTAGCGCGGTGGATTTGCACCACTCCAGTATTTTGGGAGAGACTGTAACCCGGCCCACCCTGTCACCAATGGCTTCGAGTATGTTTGCCATTCTCAGCAGGACCTTGTGCTCATCCTCCAGAATTCGCATGGCGTTGGTGGTGAGGGAATGCTTCATCCGCCTGCCCAGATTGATGCGGGACTCGAGAACGGAACTGTTGATGGGCTTCGAAAGAAAATCATCCGCGCCGGCTTCCAGGGCCGTCAGAACATCCTCCTTTTTCGTCTTGGACGTGACCATGATTATGTAGGAGTTCTTTCCATTTTGCACATCGAAAGCCTTGATTTCCTTGCACACATCGACGCCGTTCATTCCGGGCATCATCCAATCAAGGAACACCATGTCGAATTTCCCGTTCTTGTAAAGGTTCAGGGCTATTGTTCCGTTTTCCGCGCTGGTAACTTCATGGCCCAGAGTTTTCAAAATCTTTTCCAGCAGGATTCTTGAAGCCGTGTTGTCTTCTGCGATAAGGGTATTCATATTTTCACTTCCTTTCTTTGAAATATCTTTCAATATAGCTTATTGTTTTATTTAAAGACTCGCCGAGGTCAATCAGAACCGAATTCGCGCCCCCGATATCGCCGGACTCGCCCATATCCTCCAGCCGTGATGCAAGTTCGCTGACCCTGTACGCAGAGAGGTTCGCCGACATGCCCTTCAGGGAATGGGCCGACCGTTCCAGTTCCGTCAGTTCATTGCTTCGGATTGCATCCTCTATCTGTGCCAGGTGTTTCCCGGAATCTTCCAGGTAAAGCCGCAGAAGCTGGTCAATGAGTTCGACATCACCCTTGACGCGTGACATGAAATCGCCCATATCTATCCATTCTTCAGTTCTGGCAATTGATTTTTCAGATTTTTGAACACAATCTTCAGGAGGCAAGTTTGATGCAAACCAGGCAATCATAGCGAAGAATGCGGTGATGTCGATTGGCTCCGGTATGTAACCGTCCATGCCCGCAGCAAGGAATTTCTCCCTGTCACCTCTTAGAGCATGACCTGTTACGGCGATTATGGGCGTGTGAATTCCGGTCTTTTTCTCGATTTCCCTTATCCGTTTTGTGGTATCAATACCATTCATCCTTGGCATTTGGATGTCCATCAGAATGAGGTCTGGCGGTTCGGTTTCAAACGCTTTGAGCATGTCAAGGCCATTGTCCACGGTGGTAACGGAAGCACCAATCTTGGCCAGCAGATTGTTCATTAAAATGCGATTAATCTCGTTGTCATCTGCGAGATAGATCCTCAAACCCCTTGGTATCGTGGCAGTGACGGTTGAAAGTGGGATTTCTGCACGCCGT
This sequence comes from Methanobacteriota archaeon, assembly GCA_013791785.1. Taxonomy (GTDB): domain Archaea; phylum Thermoplasmatota; class Thermoplasmata; order SG8-5; family SG8-5; genus UBA147. The sequence goes on along the minus strand of VMTD01000116.1, from coordinate 5,038 downwards.
GCGACCGGGTGGCTTGCCAGAGTGAATGGTACCGAAAAAAAGAAGGAGCTGCCTTTTCCGAGAGCGGACTCCACACCGATTTTACCGCCCATCATCCCAACAAGTTTCTTCGAGATGGTGAGGCCTAATCCGGTACCGCCATAGAGCCTGGTTGTGGAACCATCGACCTGGCTGAAGGCTTCGAAAATCATGTTTACATTTTCCTTGGATATGCCGATACCGGTATCAATAACGCTGAAACGAATGACTGTTTTTGAATCTGAGGGAATTAATTCCGGTTCCGCTTTCAATGATATACTTCCATTATGAGTGAACTTCATGGCATTCCTCAGGAGATTCATCAGGACCTGTTTGAGTCTGACCGGGTCCCCAACAAGACCTTTTGGAATGTCGGGATGAACCTCGACAGTCAGCGTCAGACCTCTAATTGCTGCATCATTTGAGAAAAATGCTTTCATCTCATCGAAGACTTGTTCAAGGTTGAAATCCACGGCCTCGATTCCCAGTTTTCCGGCCTCGATTTTTGAAAAATCCAATATATCATCTATTATCCTTGTGAGGGTTCTGGCGGATGAGCTGGCATGTTGTAGATATTCTCTCTGGGTCGGAGTCATTTCAGAATCCATTGTCAGGGAAATCATGCCGGTTATTCCGTTAATCGGCGTCCGTATCTCGTGGCTCATGTTTGCCAGGAATTCGGATTTGGCCATGGTTGCGGATTCTGCGGTCAATCTGGCCCTTATTATGTCGCGTTCCAGCTTTCTGCGGGAGAGGTCAAGCCTGTGCAGAAACAAGCCATTCAACCATACCACCATGACAAGGATGATTATCGTGGAGAACACCATGAGGGAAACACCCACTTCGATGGTGAACAGCCCGAGAATTCCTCCCACCAGTCTGAACCAGCCAATGATAAACGGAACCGCGATTGCCATGGGCAGCAAGCGCCTCGTCATCACGCCCCCAAGTGTGTCGCCGGTTATTATCCTCATGAGGCCCTCGTTCGGCCGGGAGAACAGCAAACACACATTCAGTATGATGCCTGCAATTGTGGTGAGAAAGGTCATCTGGGTGTAGGACGAGATATCATACAATGAGTCCACGCCGTAGAGGTATCCAATCAGGCTCAGCCCTCCCAGCAGCAGGCCGGCCGTGGTCAGCGACTGGGAGAAATTCATCCATTTTTTATGATAAATCAGTAGTATAGAAACACCGACCAGGATGAAATTCACTGCTGCCAGAAGCGTCATGCGGCCCGGCGGAAATATTCCCTGACTGAACACTTCATCCTTGAAAATCAACTCATCAATTCCGAAATTAACTGAGAAGGCGTATTCCAGCGTCGTCAGCACGGCGATGAAAATAACCGCCGCACAGATGGCAATCACGATGTACCGGTATTTTTTATCGGATGATTTGAGATTACAGAAGAAAATGGCCACCCCGCTCAGGATGAAGAGGGTGGCGGCATTCGCTGTCATGGGGTCAGCGTTCGGAAAGAAAGATTTCAGATACCCGATATCAAAAATCCAGCCTATCAGCACGAGAATCCCCAGAATTATGATTATTGTGCTCAGCAACAGTGAGAACCTCGTCATTTTTGATCGGAGCTGGTTCTTTGCCCCTCTGTTGCGAACAGTTTTTTGCTTCACTTCATCCTCCGCAATGTATACAGCGCCCACCCGCCAACATGCAAACACTGGTCATTGAGAGTATGGTACGTCGTTAAGGTTTGATTGTCTTACATCTATAATAAGTCTTTCTCGGACTGTTTCAAGTGCGGTAATAACACACCCGGGCGGTTCAATTTCACCGCAGTTCTCAATCAAAATCCTTATTACATCCCGTTTCCATATACGATTCCGCATGGCAACGGATACCGCTAAACCGACAGAAGCCCAGATAAAGAACCTGGTGGCAGACCTCGCCCACCCTGGGGTCTATCAGAGAAAACATGCCGCCTGGACGCTGGCCAGGCTGGCCCAGAGAGGCAATGCCAAGACCGTAGTCAATACGGGTGCGGTTCCGAAGCTGGTGGAATGCCTGGGTGCCGACGAACTGATAGTGCGCTACCGGGCGGTGTGGGCGCTGGGCATGCTGGCCAAACACGGGCAAAGGACAATTGTTCTGGATTCCGGCGCCGAAACGATGATTCTCGGGATGATTGATGACAGTACGTCGGTCGAGATATGCGACCCGCACACCAGCGAGATAATCCGCACCACCCTGGGCACCCTGGCAAGGGAGATGTTGGAGCACATTCATGGCGAGTCTTGATTTCTCATTATCCGGCAGCGAATATAAGGCGGAAATTATATTACCTGGGTGTTGTTATTACTCACCACATTAGCTGATATTATGCCCAAGAACATTGATAAAATAACCACAATGGAATCGAAGATTCTCGAACTCGGAAAGAAGCAGCACGACAAGGGATACCGGGGCGGTGTTTTCACACCCGGGTCCGTGAGAAGCGAGACCGAGTACAGTTACAGGGCCATCAACGTGGCGTTGGAAGCCCTAATCGAAAAGGGCCTGGTTGAAAAGACTGTCACCAGCGCAATTCGCGACGGTGCGGTTGTGGAACTTGACGTTTACAAGATTACGAATGAAGGCATGGATTGCCTTGAAAAGGTCACATCCGGCAGCGTGAAAGTTTACGGCCGGGAACCGTCCCGGGAAAGAATGCCGAAGCCCGAACCGAGGCAATATTCCAAACCCTGGGAAGACAGGTCCCCTGCGCCGAGGTCCAGAGACGTTTCGTTTCCGAATCCGGAAATCGCCAGGAGCATCAGGGCACTGGAGATTGCAGTCCTGGCCATAAACGAGAACCTGAAGGCCCTGCAGGGAAGGGTGAACAGGATGAGCGAGACCAAACCGGAACCTGTAAAAATCTCTGAATCAGAGAAGCCCCCGGAAACGGCGAAACCCACGGCACCGGCGAAGCCGAAGATATCCAGATCTGCAATCTCCCAGTCCACGCATCATCGCCTGCTGATACTGGAATCGGTTAATGAATTGGATCAGCAGCAGGACAATGTTCTGGCCGATGACCTGAAGGAGCGTTACATTGCCAAATGTTCGGAGAACGGCTTCTCCCCCAAGGGTATGAGCCAGTTCACCCCGTTCCTCAAACGGCTCGAGGGCGAGGGCATTATCTCGCTGAAACGCGTGGGCTGCAAGAACCTCGGCATAAAGGGCCAGGGCTCTAGGGTGGTGGTCAAGCCAACGCCCCAGGGTCAGGAATTCCTGGATGGGCACGCTTAAGTTTTTAACCCGGGCCACATTTTACTTGCCGTGATACCATGACAAGGGATTTTCTCAAGGACAGCGCCCGCAAGCGGACGGATTTTTCCGGAACCGATCAAAATCGCGGAGTGCCCCCGCCGCCCATACAGAAGCCGGTGCCGGAGGGTGCAACAGTAATACCGCTTCCGGGTCCGAATAATTTTGATTTTGAAATCGACTTGACCAAGGCCATCGGCAACAGAAAATCCAGGCGCAGCTTCACAGAAAAATTGCTCACCTTGAAGGAACTGGCCTTTCTGCTGTGGGCCTCTCAGGGCGTTCGTGGTGAACCCGGGAAGGTGCATGCCTTCAGGAACGTTCCGTCGGCCGGATGCCGCCATGCGTTGGAAACATACATAATCATCTTCAGGGTGGAAGGTCTCGAAAAGGGGATTTACCGATACCTGCCACTGGACCATGGCCTCGTGAGGGTCTCGGCACCGGAAAAACTGGAAGATTCCACAACCGAAGCCAGCCTTGGCCAGAAATTTGCTGGCGCCGCGGCCGCCACCTTCGTCTGGACATCCATACCGTACCGTATGGAATGGAGATACAGCCAGGTATCTTACAAGGTAATTGCCATTGACGCGGGACATGCCTGCCAGAATCTGTATCTGGCGTGCGAGGCAGCCGGATGCGGAACCTGCGCCATTGCGGCCTATGACCAGGATCTGATGGACACGCTGCTGGGCGTCGATGGGGATGACGAGTTCACAGTCTATATTGCGCCGGTGGGAAAGGTCAACGAATGAGCGCAGATGAATCGCAGCCAGTCAGCGCTTCAGGTTTTGATTACACGGTCCGGCGCAGCCCCCGCAGGCGGACCTTGTCCGTCTCAATCGAGAAAGGCAATGTGATTGTGAGAGCGCCCGTCCGTGCATCGTTCGGCAGAATAGACAAGTTCGTGCAAAGCGTTGGGCCATGGATACTGAAAAAGCTCGGGGAGTCCAGGAAGAGGCTGTTGGAAGTTCCGCGCAACACCTACACGGAAGGGGAATTGCTTCCTTACATCGGCTACAGGTATGCCCTCAGGTTCGGGACCGCGAAAAAAGCAGATTTGAATATAACAGATAATGAACTGATAGTAAACATACCCCCGAACACGCCCGCGGAGAAGATTCCAGAAATCATAAGAAAATGGTACATTGCCCGGGCCAGGGAGACATTCGGGATGAGGGTGGCCTATTACTCGCAGGAACTGGGTCTGGAGCCTCCAAAGATATCCGTGAGAAACCAGAAACAACGCTGGGGCAGCTGTTCGTCAGATACTCAGATAAACCTGAACTGGAAGCTTATGACAGCACCCGTTGGCATACTGGATTATGTTGTGGCGCACGAACTTTGCCACATAATCCAGAGAGACCACAGCAGAAAATTCTGGAACCTTCTGTCAACAGTGATTCCGGAGTACCGGGATTGCAGGAAATGGCTTCGGGAAAATGGACACACTCTGGGACTTTGAGGCATGCCAGCAGTTTTAAACTCCATTCCCGTAAGAGTTCAGTATTCTGAAGTTTGCTCGTTAAATTGTAGTTTTTAGTGATAAAGGCCGAGAACCCCCCGGTTTTTAAGCCGGGGATGGAAGGCCATTTACACGAATATAAGCAGAAAGAAGGCCGCCATGCTCATATGCATGACCTGCCATGCATCGTGTTCATATGCATGACCTGCCATGCATCGTGTTCATATGCATGACCTGCCATGCATCGTGCTCATATATCATCACATGAAATCAAAGCTAATCGGCTTT
>VMTD01000119.1 GCA_013791785.1 Methanobacteriota archaeon | reverse complement strand
TTTTATTGTTTATGTCGATTCATCTCCGGCTTGAAAGCCAGAGTTTTCTCGACATTTTTACAATAAAAGTGCTCCCCATCTATTCTGAAATTTCAGCAATCTGGAATAAATCTGAATGAGTTTTTTTCTCTATATAATTACGAAATTCAGGGTGAAAGCAGTCGTCAATCCACCGCCGCATACCGTACTTATGCAATCAAAATAAATCGAATTAAACATTTGATTCGATAAATCAGGTATGCGGCCTACACTCGTAAACTTCCAGCCACGCAACAAACACTAGCACTTTAGGGGCTGGTAGTTTACGGATACCCCACGCTTTAGCGTTGGGGAGCGCTCATTTAGCTCTCGCATTCACCGATTGCTGGCAGAATGTTGGGAATTTTATGGCCCTGGATTTAGCAATAGGATGTTTCCGGGCCATAGTCGAATGCGTTGCTGGGAAATGCTGGGGGTTGCATTCAACGAGCGAAGGAAATCGAGTTTTGGAGAGCATTCTAAGACCGTCTATCGCTCTTATCAGGAACCTTGGTCAACCCCCAGAATCAATGGCATTCAGCCATCCAGAAATTCTGGAAGTAATGAGATTCCAGCTATATGGTTTCTCTGAATTCATAATACACCGAAGGTTTTAACTACTAGTTTAAACATTATGTTTATACGGGATAAATCCAATGTTTGATCTCAGGTATAAGGGAAAGCCATGCGTTCCCAGTCACGATGCCCTGAAAGATATGGCACAGCATGATGTCCCACCTTCGCTCGTTGAGCATATCATCCTGGATGGCACTGATTACAAGGACAGGATGATGGCCAGGGGAGAAATCGGACGTTCGATAAAGAAAGACAAATTCGAAATAATCGTGAAACTGGTGCCCAGCTACTCATATTCCACGGACCAAGACGTTTGGGTGATCAAGCATATCGGAAAACGGAGGCTGAACAAATGAAAAAGAAAAAAATTGAAGATGGAACCCTTGAATGCCCCGAGTGTGGGGGAAAAGCCAAGCCTATGAAGATCAGCGTAGCCGGCGCCGAGATAAGCGGTTGGAGATGCAGTTGTGGCTATGAGATGCTGAGCCCTGGAGAACTCGAAAAAGCGTACCTATTTCTACAGGCCCAGAAGCATGAAAGAGTGAAAATTTCCAAGCGGGGCAACTCTTACATGATAACCATACCCAAGGCCATTGCCGACGCCATCGGAATCGAGAGCCTGGACATGGCTGAAGTGTATCTCAAGGACAGGAAGACGATTATGGTGGAGGTTTGAGACTGGGCCGGGCAAATAAAAGGATGATGCTGAAATCAAATCCATTTTTCATTCTACTTCCATTTCGCCCATATTTTTGAAAATCCTGGTACATTATCATCCACATGCCGCACCATCTTGGACGTTGTTATTGGGTAAGGCATGGATTTTACAGCAGAAGCCAATCCGATGAATGCTTCATCGCCCAGTACTTCGAGAACTTCCTCACATAGCAAGTAAGATTTTGCTTGGAACCAGAGATAATTGCCCGAGGCGTTCTCAACATCTTCTCTCATCCACTTTAATAAATCGACACCCCATGAATCCATTCTTCGATATTTGATTTCATCGATTTTTGAATCATGGAACCATCGATAGAAATCGAGCCAAATTTTTTTGTATGGGTGATTTGATTTGTTTAAGAACATAATCATGGAATATTGCGAGAATAATTCATAGAACCAAAGGGTTTCGATCCCATCGCCTGAAAAATCAATCTCAATTTGCTCCAATACTTTAGGAGAACTCAAATCATTGGAAAACAGATGTCCGACTTCGTGGCTTGCCGTGCAGTAAAATATCAAATTTAAATCAGATTGAATCACATCTTTATATTTTAAATTGAATTTGGAAAAATCTGTAAAATGCCGTTGCCAGTTGATTGGAACATTATTCCCATAATAGATGCCGCCGTCTCCGGGCGCAACAGGATCGCCATATGGTTGACCTTGAAATTTTTGTTTCCATTCGCTTTCAGTCAATAAGTGAACCCGCATAGGCGGTGAAATCCCTAATATATCATGCAAAATCCGATATGTCGATTGCGCCATCTCAGACAGATAGTCATCCGGCGAGTCAGCTTTTTTTTGCCTACTCATTTGAATCTTCCTCTCAATCTTGCGTTTCGGTGATTACACTAAAGTTTCCATTAATAAATAATTATCCTTTCAATCCACGCGTTCCAAATTCATCCCTGGCATATCCTCTTCAGATGATTAGACATGAAGGGCCACAGCGCGTTCGGGAACTGGTGCTTTGGTACGAAAGAAATGACCATCTCAAGGCCATTGCCGACGCCATCGGCATAGAGAGCCTGGACATGGCTGAAGTGTATATGAAGGACAGGAAGACGATTATGGTGAGGGTTTGACACAATCTTGTTGAACCGCCTCCCTTCTCCTAGCAAAGGTTCCAATTGATCTCTAAATCGAGTTCCATACGGCTAGCAACATTCTGTAAACAATCGATGAATGCGGAAACCTAATGCTGCAATCTGGAGCATCGAACTCACCAGTATTCTGGTACGATATCATGTACATTATCATCTCACTAGTGTTTGCGGAGGCTGGGGCCGTTTTCCCACATTCAGCAGATAAGAGTCCGACGGTTATATCTGCCATATGCAGGTCTCGGTCACCCGAATCCAGTAGGCATTCCCGTGAGACATCGTTACGGAACTTAAATCCGTGAAATCCTGGATAAATGGCGTATCCGCTTTCCATATTGCCACCATATCGGCTTGGTACGGCAGGGTTTCTGATGCCAGAGCATCTGCCATGGACGGATATCCGACCATGTTCCAGCCGGGGTACAGGGTGATGTTGATAACCGAATATGGGTAGGTAGCATATCTACCCAGTGTCAGTGCCTGGTCACCACTGTTTGCCGTCAGGTGCAGCCAGACACCCACGGTATTGTCGATATTGGTGAAGGTGTTAACAGTGGAATTTATTCTGTGTGTCTTCCAAGTTTTGGTCTGACCATCATACAACTTCGCTACATCCCAAGAGGTCTGACCATCGCCATATTTCATATCATTCAGAACCTCGTTTATCGGCCCGTTCATATCAACCGGGAAGGATATGAACACCCATCCCGATTTTCCGACAAGGTCTATGCTGTGTGGCGCGAGTCCGCCGGGTTCCGGCACCGTAACGCTATTACGGTCTTCATTCCCGACGATGTGCCTGGCCCTCACGACATACCACCATATGACTCCATCAGGCAATCCCATGCCCATGTCCAGGTAGGTGTTGTTTCCAACTGTCACGTTGCCGATGTAGGTCGACAAGTCCCATGGCCCGGTCATCATATCCGAGCGATAAATGTCGTACTGTGCCACCGCCACACCGTCATGTACCCAGGTCAACAGGTTATCATCTTGGAGATAACCCGCTGGATAAGTAATGCTTATATCATCGATCCAGACCTGTGCCATGGCGCTCGGCAAGGTTCCCCCGCCCCCGGTGGAGACCTCAACCAGTGTTCGGATGCGTATGGAATTCACTTCCTCGATGGGGATGTAAGTGGCATCCGGTCCAAAATTCACCCATGGAATGTTACCCGAAATAAGGCCGGAGGAATATATCATGTGCCAGGTAGAATCTCCAGTGTCATAGACATCCACGCTCACGCTGGCCCGATGATAGTCCACCGTGCCGGCAATCGCCGCTGTTTGAACCCTGTAGGCCGCATTCACCGTGATATTGCCGGAAATTCCGGTGAAGGTCTGGGTCCAGACGGCCTCTTCGGCCCTGGCTGTGTTCCTGGTATTCACGCTCAATGAACTTGTCGCGGAACCGCTCCCGTCAGCTGTGGCTGTTTGTGCCACATCCCATACGGATGCACCTTGATTTTGGATTCGTGTAAGGGTCCAGGATGAGTAATTGTTCATGAAAATGCAGTTGGTCAGGGCTTCCTGGAAGAGGATATCTCCTTGATGCACGACCGTGAGGTCGGCAGGCGACGCCGGTGGTTCTGTATCCATCCATCGTAGCAGTGGGTATGTGTCGTTTTCAATCATCCACCATATATTGGCGAAGTCCCAGCTTGCATTCGTGAATGTGCTTTGGGTCTTCATCTCAGCGGTAGTCTTTCCGGTGGCGTTACCATAGGTGCTTGCCTGCCCGCTGGTCTCAATGTCCCAGAAGTTACCAGTCATATTGTAAGAACCACCCGTGTTAACATTGGCTACAAACCCTTTATCGACCGGGTCGGCAGCGTTGGCATACTGCACACTTCCTGTGGAATAGCAATTGACAATCATTCCCATGTAATTCCGTCCAACAAAAGCGCCGAGATTCAGGTTTAACAAGGAAGTGCGTGTCACTTTCCCCCATGAGTATGAATTAGAAACACTGCCTATCATATTATCTCCGATAAGGCCTCCGACATAACCCGTTCCGTTCGTATTGCCTAATGCATATGAATTTAAAACGACACCTGTATTTCGGCCAACAAGACCACCTACACGCTGATGACCAACGACAGTTTCAGCGGCATATGAGTTCATAATAGTACCATAGTCGTTATTTCCTGTTATGCCCCCGACATTATAATAACCATTAACTTTCTCGGCCACACTAGAACCGAAAATAATGCTGGATGCTCCATTGTTGTTTCCCACCAAACCGCCTACATAATTATGTGTTCCATGAAAAATAATAGAAGTGTGAGAGCAATTCAGATGCCCATTTTCATTTTGTCCCAGAAGGCCCCCCACATAATCCAACCCAGCAATTCTTCCTGATGTATGTGCGTTGTATATTGTGCCCATGCTGTATCCAGCAATGCCCCCCACATAATTTCCACCTGTGATGTTCAACTCAAAAACATGGAGATTCTTCACGATTGAGCCAGTTCCTATGAATCCGAAAAGACCGATATAATTAATGTTTGTGTGGTTCATATATAGGTTCGTTACGGTGAAATTCTGACCGTCAAGACTACCAGTAAACCAGTTCGCGTCCGTGCCTATGGGTATGAACCCCGCTCCTCCGTTCCAATTCACCGTATCGCTCGCATCGATGTCGCTGGCAAGTGCGTAGTGTGCGTCCTTGTTGTTGTTCATAGCCTGCAGATCCAGAACATCCTCGATGAGGTAAGGATTGCCAGGTGTACCGTCCCCACCGCCGAAAGTTCCTCCCGCGCCAATTGCGGTCATGGTCACCGGTGAATAAGCAATCAACAACGCTGAAATCACCATCAACCCGCATACCCATAATGCCGCAATTTTCTTGTGCATGACGAACCCTCTCTCCTATTTTATGTAGAAAATACAAAGTACTCATACCTATATGAATGTTTCTCGTGGCGTCCGTTGAACCGATATTCGCATTGTTCAAACAAAGGTTCGACCATGGCCCGGGAGCATTTGATTGCTAAATCCAGGACCATATGGCTCGCAACATTCTGCCAGCAATCGGTGAATGCGAGAACTAAATCTATGCAATAATGAGCGTTCGCCCTGAATCAACATTTGACAAACAAACAGATTCACCGTGTGTGGAATTTCCGCAATCGACATTTAGCAAACAATTTGATTGCGGCTCTATAGCAAATCCTCGAATTCCTTCAACAACTCGGGATGGTGCTCATGCAGTGCCTTCAGAATATTGATGACCGAGATATTGTCCATGCCGACCTTGTCCAGCAGGCTGATAAGTGTGTCGAATGTCTCATCCGAGAGCGTCATGGCTTTTTCCTTTGCCATCCAGTTCCGGAACAGCTTCTCCTCAAGTTCGCTTCTCCATGCCTTCTCGTATTTCTGGAAGAACTCCTTGCTGTAATCTCCAAGCTTAATTGCCTCTGCCGCGACTTTTCCGGCTTCCATACCAGAAAGACATGCATGGGCTATTCCCCCGCCTGTCATGGGGTCTATCATCCTGGCTGCATCTCCGACCAACATTACCTGGTCACAAACCACGCTGTCCAGGGGCGCGTTTATCGAGCATCCACCGGCAATCATGTCCAGTTGCTGGGCGTTCTTCATTTTCGGGTTTTTGGCAATCCAGGCATCCAGATATCTCTTGGGGTCGCCGCCCTCCTTAACGATATGTGCTCCTAGGCCGAGACCGACATTAGCAGTATTGGCGCTCTTCGGGAATATCCAGATATAACCTCCTGGCGCACTGCTTCCTGCGTAGAATTCTGTGTATTTCGGGTCAACTTCAATATTGGTCAAGCGGTACTGGACGCAGGTCATAATATCGGATTCTGCAAGGTTCGTATCAATACCTGCCCATCTGCCGACTTGGGATTCGTAACCATCAGCGCCGATTATTATCTTGCATCTTACTTCCATTGGTTCGCCCTGGCTTATTATTTTAAGGCCGACGATTTTACCGTTTTCCTTGATAATGCTTCTTGCCGCAGTCTTGATATAAATATGCGCACCTGCCTCGCCAGCAAGCTTTGCCAGCGCTCTGTCAAACAGGTCTCTCTCGATAACATAACCGACCTCATTTCCGGCCTTGGCCTCGTCAACCTCGAATGTGAATCCGCCCGGTGAAATAACTCTGGCACCGTCCATCTCTGCTGCAATCCAGGTTCTGTCGATTGGAATCTTGGCCTGATCCAGCAATCCCCTTGCGAGGCCTTCGCCGCATCTCACATGGGTGCCTATCTCCTGGCGCTTTTCAATAAGAAGAGTTTTCGCTCCGCCCATGGCTGCGTATCTTGCCGCTGTACTGCCGCCTGGCCCTGCACCGACAACTATGACGTCATATTCCTTGTCCATCTATTTCCCCCCTGGTGTGAGCGCCCCGACCGGGCATATCCTGGAGCAAAGGCCGCATTCGATGCAATCATCGTTGAAATCCAGCCTTACCTCGTTCAGGAAAATAGCGTTCTGCGGGCATGAGCCCACGCACAATCCACAATGCAGACATTTGTTTACATTCTCTACGGGCATATCTCTCCCTCCGGATGCGAATTCGGTCCGTGTCTTTGCTTATATTCAGCGAATGTGAGTGAGTGCTTTTTCTCGACCTCTTTTCTGTACTCTGGGCCGGTATTGTAGGCGCAGAACGGAATTAGCCGACCGTCCGGTACAACATAGTGGACAACACATCTCTTGACACGTTCGATGTCATAATTGTACAGGTCCTGGAAATGCATTCCGCCGACCATGATGAGGCCCCAAGAGATTTCCGCCGTCGCCTTCTTGTCAGTGGTGGAGAACACGCCTTCCAGCTGCTTGAGGAACTTGTTCACGCTCAATCCTTTCGGCGCAAATTCCTTCTTGAAATGCTTCCTTATGAGTCCGTAGGCCTTGACCAGCGCGGCTGATTTTATCATCTTTCCCTCGGTGTCAGCGGACAATTTTCTAATGTCTTTGAAAAGATTCTCGGCATCCACGAATCTGGTAATCGGAGTTGCGATGCCGTCCTCGCCGACATATAGGTAGGTGGCCAGGCCGCAGTGCGGGTGCGGAGTGAAAGCCAATTGCGGCACTCCCTTCAGGACCGACAGGAATTCGGAAATCGGTGTGACAACCGGCACAGGGAACCAATCTTCCCTCTTGATGTAATCGGTCTGTTCCCCAAGATATTTCACCATGTCTGGCAGGGTGAATCTTCCCTTCTCTCTTTCATCGGGATCAATACGTCCGGAGAAAGAGACCGGTTGGAAGTTAACTCCTCTAACGGCGTCGCGGTTCTCGATTGCGAAATTCATGATTTCGCCCATCTGGTCCTCGTTGAGGCCTTTCATCATTGTGGGAACCAGCACGACGGAAAGTTTCGGAACGCAATCCTTGCAGGACTGTATCGCCTTCTTTTTGATTTCCAGAAGCGGTCTTCCCCTGGCCTGGATGTAATTTTCCTCCCTCAGCCCGTCGAACTGGAGATATACCGTATGAAGACCGGCATCAACCATTCTCTGCGTGAATGTCGGGTCAGTCGCCATTTTGATGCCGTTTGTCGCGACCTGGATTTGCGCGAATCCCAGCTCTTTCGCTTTGGCAATGGCCTCGAAGAAATATGGGTAAATGGTTGGCTCGCCGCCGGCAAACTGGAGCGCGGTGCAGGGCACAGGGCGTTCGTCTCTCAGAGTCTGCAGCATCTTGGTGACTTCCTCGAATGTTGGTTCGAACACATAGCCCGCATCGTTCGCATTGGCAAAGCAAATCGGGCATCTCAGGTTGCATCTGTTTGTCAAATCGAGATTGGCCAGTGAAGTGCTGCTCATATGGGTCTTGCAAAGACCGCAATCGTCCGGGCAGCCTTTCTTGACTGGTACGGCCGGATTGTTTACACCGATACCGTCAACGGCCCAGGACTCGGCCATCAGGTAAAGGCCGACATCAGACCAGTAGATGTCCTTGAAATCCCCATGTTCCGGGCAAGTCTTGCTTATCATAACTTTGCCGTTTTCCTCGTAAATATTGGCTGTTATCCTTGCCTTGCATTCGGGGCACAGGCTGCCAGTCGTCTTCGGCAGTTGAAGTTTCAGGCTAGATTCCTTGATTACCATCGACATAATATCACAACACGCGCATGCATGACAAAGACTTAAATGTTTTGTAGTCATGTCCGCTACAAAAGGTGATGTATTTGGATATAGAAGAATTAGCTGGAATGGACATGGGGACGTTGCTGGAACGATACAAAAAGGTCAGGGACGACCTAGCAATCCTGAATTTTTCGGAATATGAGACCAGGGCCTACATTGCCCTTGTGGCACTACAATTGAGCGATGCGGAAACCATTGCCATGACCGCCCAGGTCCCGAGAACGTCCATGTACAAGGTTCTGGAAGGCCTGGTCAGGAAAGGATACGTCACAGTCACCGAGGGAAGGCCCAAACAGTATTCTCCCGAACCGCCGCTGGCCCTCAAGGAGAGGATATTTTCCAGGCTGGGCGAATCATTCGATGACCTGGAGACAATATACGGCATACTTCGGGAAAAGGGAATACCGCAGGTGATTTACACCATCACCGGCAGAGAAAAGGTCCTGAACAAGATGGCCGAATTGCTCGGCATGGCCAAGACCAGGATAATGCTCTCCACATCCAACGCGGCAATACTGAAGGAGCATCTGGAGAAGAAATTCATCGATGCCAGAAACCGGGGCGTGGAAATCTCTGTCATAACATTGCCGGGCCAGAAATTCATATCCGGTGTGAACATAATGCGCCGTTCCGGACTCATCGCAACTGACATGGTGGTGGACGGAAGGAACGCCCTCATCGCAGGAGCCAACCTGGAGGTTTGTGGTTTCACTGACAATGCTGTTCTGGCGCAGCATCTGGAAGGGTTCCTGGGCATGATGATGCAAAGTTAATAATCAGAATAACTATGTCATGTCACGGGAGGAATATGCGATGCCCAGAGAATACTGCGGAATAATCGCTGCCGTCGGCGGCGAGGTGAACCACATCCTTTACAACGGCCTAAGGACCATTCAGCACAGAGGCCAAGAATCGGCCGGAATTGCCGTTTTCAAGGACCGAATGCTTGTCAGAAAAGGTTCAGGTCTTGTGCATGAAGCTATTTCTCCCCTGGACGTTATTGAAATATCCGCCAACAGGGGAATCGGTCATGTGCGTTACTCCACGCTGGGCGGTCAGGATTCCGAGTGCCAGCAGCCCATGACGGTCCGCGCCCGGTTTGGCGAGACGGCCCTGGCCCATAACGGCGAGATTGTTAATTCCACCGAACTGAGAGAAAAGTTATTTTCCGGCGGTTGGGGCTTCGTTACGGACTCCGATTCCGAGGTGATACTTCGGCTCCTTTCTGTCAAGATGGCCTCCGCCGGTGACATAGTTTCCGGCATCCGGGAGGCAATGAAGGAACTGGTCGGTTCCTACTCGCTGGCACTCATGGTGGGTCCCAGAACCTTCGTGGTAAGAGACACACTGGCCATACGTCCCCTGTGCATCGGCAGGATCGGTGATGTTCATTGCGCCGCGTCGGAGAGCGTGGTGTTCGACTCCCTGGGCGGCGAATTCGTTCGTGACCTGCTTCCGGGCGAGATTGTCGAGCTCACAGACAGGTGTTTTGTCACCCATTCCCAGCTGTGCGAGATGCCCACCGCCCATTGTATGTTCGAGTGGGTGTATTTTGCCAGGCCGGATAGTTACGTGGACGGAAAACTGGTTTACGACGTGCGCAGAAAGACCGGAATAAGGCTTGCCGCGGAATCGCCGGTTGATGCTGATTTCATTGTTCCGGTCCCAGACTCCGGCAGGGCACTGGCCATCGGTTACAGCGAGGCTTCGGGCATACCCCATGCGGAGGGCCTGATAAAGAATCGGTATGTGCAACGAACTTTCATAATGCCGGACCAGAAAGACCGGGTCAGCAGCATGGCCCTGAAGATGAATCCCCTGAAACCGGTGATGGACGGAAAATCCATAGTGTTGGTTGATGACAGCATCGTTCGCGGGAACACCATGAAGCAGATAGTCGGGCTGGTGAGAAAGGCAGGAGCCAGGGAAGTGCATCTCAGGATCGGCTGCCCGCCCATAGTCTCGCCGTGTTACCTTGGAATAGACATGAAGAACAGGGAGGATTTCATCGCCCACGGTCGGGATGTGGAGGCGATACGCAAATACCTTGGCGCCGACACGCTGGCCTACGCCTCCATGGATAATCTTCTGGCATCCATCGGCCGCGGCCCGGATGAACTGTGCCTTGGCTGTCTCACCGGGAAATACCCTGTACCTGTCCCGGATGATGGGGCCTGATAGTCAACAACAAGATATTTCTACTAATTCCTTTATGGGCTGCAAAAGGTGATGAAACATGAAGCGCGACATGATTTCCATACTGGACTTTGAAAATGAGATTGACGAAACCCTGGACCTTGCCATCAAATTAAAGAGCCACATAAAATCCGGAAAGACATTTCAGCCTCTGAAGGGCAAGCACATGGGCATGATTTTCGAGAAGCCCAGCCTCCGCACCAGGATAAGTTTCGAGATAGGTTTTTCCCATCTCGGCGGTACAGCGCTGTACCTTTCACCGAGCGAGATCCAGATGGGAAAGCGCGAGTCTGTCTTTGATGTGGCCAGGGTGATATCAAGATATGTCGATATCATCATGTACAGGGCTTTCAGCAACAAGATAATGTGTGAGCTGGCCAAGTTTTCGGACGTACCCGTAATCAACGGTCTTGACGATTTGGAACACCCATGCCAGATAATGGCTGATTTCATGACCATAAAGGAGCAGAAAGGCAGTCTGAAAGGTCTCAAGCTGGTTTACATTGGCGATGGTAACAATGTCTGCAATTCATTGCTGCTCGGTTCCGCTGCCATGGGAATGCACATGACAGTTACCTGTCCGCTGAACTACGAGCCCGATAACGAAGTATTCGCCAGGGCGCAGAAGCTGGGGGAGAAGACCGGCTCCAAAATCAAAATCGTCCGCGAGCCTGATATGGCCGTGATGAATGCCGACGTTATTTACACCGACACCTGGGTGTCCATGGGCGATGAGGCAGAGAAGGAAGAAAGGCTGAAGGTCTTCCCACCGTTCCAGGTCAACAAGAAATTGGTGGCCAATGCCAAGCCGGATTACATATTCCTGCATTGTCTTCCGGCCCATCGGAACGAGGAGGTCACCGATGAGATAATCGACTCCCTCAATTCAAAGGTCTTCGACGAGGCTGAGAACCGCATGTGGGCACAGATGGCGGTTATTATTAAACTGCTGGCACCCGACGCCATCAATGAACTGTAACGATTCCACAGCTTAAAAGATGCATTCAACATGCCCCGCCTGTGAGGGCGAGGTACTAGAATCATTAGGGGAACAAGTGACAGCATATTGTTTGCGAAAAAGCATTTTGTAATCTGACTGGGGGACCCTGCCTGTGAGGGCGGGGGGGTTAACGGCACCCAGCCAAGCCGATAATCTGCTAGCGATTGCCACCCTTGAGCCTTTTCAACCAGAGACCTCGAATCACCGGACTGGGCGGGTATGCGGGTTAAGGGCCTGAAAAATGAGGCCCTTAACCCGCGCTCCCCGTCCCTCCATTCTTCGAGATTGCTCACCGGGCGTTGGGAATATGTTTCGGTTCGCAACCGTGCGCTTTTCTGGCATACCGACAAAAACAGGACGAAAAGCTCCGGCGAGGCATCACGGGTCGCTGGCGGCGAAGGGTGATTGTTTACGCTCCAGCTCGGGCTTTTGTTTCGATATAGCAGTGCCCCTCTGTACCTAGTTTGCATCAATATTTAAAACGTCTTTCGTATTCTTTATGGGGTAACCATTCTAGAACGATCGAAATGACAACAATCTCGTCCCTGGCTACTGAATACATAAGCCTCCATGCTTTCGGTAAATCATATTTCCATAAATTATCGATTCCATACTTCTTGAGATATTCTTTTGGAATCTGTTTCTTTGGAATCTGAATCCCGCAAAAAGCATTCTCACAAATATCGTCAAATGCGCGATTTAACCATTTGAGCAGATTTTCATCTTCGGTATGGGAATTCTTCAATTTATCGAATGCAGATTTTAATTGTTTGTCTGCGAACACAACTTTACATTTAACCATGGGTACCAACCTGTCCGAATTATCTGATTGCGAGGGAGTTATCTGACAAATATTTCTTTACCAATTCCGGATTCCATATCCAGCATATTTTTCCTTCTGAATCTTTTGCAATTTTTCCAGACTCCAGCAAGTAATTGTAGATAACATTGAATGTTTGGTACATCATCTTTTTCGGTAAATTGGTCCAGACCGCCTTCTTTTTGAATTCTCCGCTGTGTTCGCGAATGTATTCCTCTACCATTAACACTGTATCCAACCGCGGAAAATGGTAAATTGTTTCTGTTTTTTCTTCTGATATTGATGCCATTGAATCACTTTAGTTGTATAAGTATATATAACTAACCCATAATAAACTTTTCTATGCGCGAGACTTGGGTTTCAATCCAACAACTCAGGGATGATGTCTCGGAATTCTCTGACGATCTTAAGGAAAATGTCTTCTTCATCTTCTGGTTTAGGTGAAACGTCAGTTATGGTCGCACCCCTCTGTTTGCCAACCACATTCCAAACAAAGCCAATGGCCTGAAGGGCAATAATCAACAACTTTCCCACATTCTGGGCATTTCTTTGTTTGCTTGAGTGCACTCATTAATTTTTCTTGAGTAATGAGATCACCACCTTCCTTGTCCGCAAGAATTGCCTCTACCTCCTTGAGCCGTCCCAGGTCTTTCATCATCACTATGAACTCACCAAATCTAGCAATCGCAAGAACACTGCCTGTTTTGAGTCCCATCTCTTTTCTGACATGGGCAGGCAAGGTAATTATTCCCTCAGAATCGACCTTTACCAATTTGGACTCTATATCTTTGTAATATCGTTCATACATTGACATGTTCACCTTTCTGCCCAGTTCCAATGCATCTTCCTCTGTCATTTTGCTGTCTGCGCAGAATTTATCCAACATTTCAAGTGTTTCTGATTTCTTCATTTTGTCTTTCAAAGGTCATGCCCCACGTGCCAGTATTTTTGAATATAACAGAAGTTCATAATAATACTTACTATTCCAATATTTTCAATTTGTAATATTTTTCGTCTAGTCTGATTTGTGTCTCCGGAAATCGTTCATACTTTGCACTTGGATACCATGTTTCAAGGAATTTAAAATATGGCAATCTGGCCAAATTATCCGCGCAATCCTCACATGTCCAGAAGAATCTCAAAACCATTGGTATTCGTTTCAATTCAATCACCATTATACGCTAAACTAATGAACCTTAGCGCAGTAATCACCCGAATCTTTTCTTTTAAGCAAGAAGGATTCCAGTTTGTCGTCTTTCTTGCCAGTGTCTTTCTTGGATTTCATCAAAACCACAATGCCCTATTGAACATGTATCTATAAATAACTTTCTAGAACCAGGCACATCTCCTTAGCTGGCTTCCACTCCCTCGCCAAGTGAATGCGAAAGGTGCTGTAAATACCTTTCGACCCTGCTCCCCGTCCCTCCATTCTTCGAGATTGCTCACCGGGCGCTGGGAATATGTTTCGGCTCGCAACCGTGCGCTTTGTTGATGTTCGGCGGTTAAAGGACACAAAGCTCCGGCGA
>VMTD01000076.1 GCA_013791785.1 Methanobacteriota archaeon | reverse complement strand
AGTGATAAGTGAAAAATGAATAACTGAGTATTTTTGTCCTTGAGTACCGATTCTCTCACCAATTACCTCCCAACGTCACTTTTCACTATTCACTTTACACTTTTCACTAATCACTTCGGCCAGTCAATAAGTCCGTAAATCTACAATCGAAAATCTAAAATCTACAATCGTTATTGCTTCATTTCACTGAATACTTACCATCAAATGATGATTTTATATACCAACCATCGAAAGACATATAATGGCGTTATGCAATACATAGAGACATGAGTGCAAATTCGGAAGATGAGGTTGGCGTATTGGCTGAATCGCAATCAAGTGAAGACCTTATTGTTTGCCCTATGTGCGGAACGGATGTTTCAAAGGATGCAATTGAATGCCCCATATGTGGGGAACCTTTCTCGCCCGAGGCGATACTTGAATCCGAA
This sequence comes from Methanobacteriota archaeon, assembly GCA_013791785.1. GTDB lineage: Archaea > Thermoplasmatota > Thermoplasmata > SG8-5 > SG8-5 > UBA147. The sequence continues at coordinate 9,288 of VMTD01000076.1, read as the reverse complement.
AAATCCATGGAGAAGGCGAACAAGGGTTCAAAATTACTTTTCTGGTTGGGTTTGATACTCGTGATTATCGGCGGCCCGGGAGTGGCCCTGGGGTCATGGCTTCACGATTTTCTTAATATTTCCATCGCAGGATACGATAATTTCGAATCCTTCGGTTGGGCCAACCGACTCGTTTCAATAGTAGGAATAATTATATTGGTTGTCGGTATTGTCTTCCTCATTCTGTCCCTTTCCAAGATGGAAAAGGAAGTCCTTGAGGATATTGAAGTTAAAGAAGGACCAGAAGAGAGTTCGGAGCAGGGGGGTTAATCATTCCCGAAGAACAGGATATGGATGGAGGATTCGTGTGCCCGATGTGCGGCACTGTCGTGAGCGCCAGTGCTTCAGAATGTCCCGATTGCGGAGAGGCATTCTCCCCTATTGAAAACGAGGAAGCCGAACCCGAATTGGAAGAGAAGATCATGGTTGAAAACGAGGAAGCCGAACCCGAATTGGAAGAGAAGATTATGGTTGAAAACGGGGAAGCTGAACCCGAATTGGAAGAGGAAATAATGGTTGAAAACGGGGAAATCGAACCCGGCTATTCCGAGGAGACAACGGTGGAGGAAACTGAAGAATTATTCGTGCAGGATGATTCAGTAGTGGATGAACCAGAAATGGGCATATGCGAGGCCTGCGACGGTCCGCTATCCCCTGAGGGAAAATGTCCCACCTGCCAGCCCCCGGAAACGGCGGGAAGGGGCTCCGAGGGTTGCCCCTTGTGCGCCAGCAAGATGTATACAACTGAATCCGGTGATCTCGTTTCCTGCAGCGAGTGCGGAAATGTTTACGTCAAGAAGATGTTCGAACCAACCCAGCAAAACTGGAAATGGAAATTCTGGACCGGCCTGTTATTCATTCTTGTGGGCAACATTGGTGTGGCTCTGGGTTCCTATATTCACAATGTTGTTCAGTGGTCCCCACTGGGTGGGATGTACCTGGGTTATGGTTGGATGGATCAGTTCGTCGGTGCAATAGGTATAGTCCTTTTCATACTGGGCCTGCTACTTTTCGCCTGGTCATTCAAGAGGGAACGTGAAGTTCAGTGTCCCTCCTGTAAAGTTGTCATCAGAGAGAGCCAGTTCGACGTTTTCGAACCGGAGGAAGAGGAAGCTATTTCCGATGAGATTGGAGTTGAATCCGCCCTTGAGGAAATCGGCGAAGCTGCGGAATGCCCCACATGCGGCTCCAGTGTCAGCATATTTGATGATTCCTGCGCAAATTGCGGTGCTGTCTTCGAGATGGATATTGATTTCGAAGAGCCGGTCAACGGGGACGTTGTGACCGAAGAAGAACCTAAAATCGGAGAGCCAGAAAGATTTCTTACGGCCTCGGAGATAGACGAGGACGGAATGATAATGGACAGCCTTGAGCTGGAAGCCCCCGAAAATGAACTGAATGGAAACGGCATCGGCGCTCTTGAGGAGTTGGAATCCGCTTTCCAGGTATCAATGGAAGAGGGCACAACTTGCCTGAAATGCGGTGTGAGGGTGGGCAAGGGTCTTGACACCTGCCCCGGCTGCGGCGAAACTTTGACGGGCGGTGAGTGAATTGGCACGGGGAAAGAACAGTGTAGGCAGCAATAAAACACCCGAAGAGGAACTTGACTATTACAAAAAGGAGATTGGCAAGCAGTACATGGACGGTCTCATTTCCGACAAGGAATACGAGGATTTACTGGAGAAGAAACGCCAGAAACTGGACCTGGGAATAGCCCCTTCAACGGATGAAGCCACTGATGTACCGGAATGCCCCACATGCGGTGCGCACATCAACCCGCAGGATATAGAATGCGGAATATGTGGCAGTAAATTGGAACCCGCATTGGAAGTCGAGGAAGCCGAAGCACCCCCGATTGAGGAGGAGATGAACAAAATTTGCGGCACCTGCGGTTCATATGCTTCAAAAGTAGACACCATATGCAGTATCTGCGGCGGCATGTTCGCAACTGAGGAGGATGTTCTTGAGACCCCGGAGGCCGGGGAAGTGATTGAAATTCCTATTCCGGAACCCGAGGAAATGCAACCCGAGGAAACTCCGGAACCGGCAATCGCCGCCGAGGAAAAAGTTTGCCCGTCATGCGGTGCATTCGCAGAACCTGATGCAACAGAGTGCATTATTTGCGAAACGCCGATTGTGGCGATTGCTGTCACTGAGATAAAAGCAGACATTTCCGAACCTGAGGAGGTAATTCTGGAGCCGATGGCCGAGGAAGAGCCAGTGCCGGAACCGGAGATTGAAGAACCGATACCCGAAGAAACTCTGACACCGGAGATAGCCGAGGAAATAGTATGTCCGTCATGCGGTGCATTCGCAGAACCTGATGCAACAGAGTGCATTATTTGCGATGCGCCGATGGATGCAGTTGTGGCTGAAATTCAGGATGTAACAATCGAGGAACCGACTGCGGAAGAACAGCCTGTACCGGAACCCGAGGAAACGGTACCGGAGGAACCTTCAGTCCCGGAATCAGATATTGCCGAGGAAAAGGTGTGTCCGTCATGCGGCGCATTCGCAGAACCTGATGCAACAGAGTGCATTATTTGCGATACTTCATTCGAGGAAGAGGTTTCAGAGGAAATATTGGAAGTATCCATCAAGCCGGAAATATCCGAACCAGAAGCCATGCCCTCCAACGAGGACATTGATATGCTGCCTGCGGATGAGGAAGTTCCCGAAGAAGAACCTATACCGGAGGACATTTTACAAATTGATACCGAGATAACATGCCCGTCATGCTCCAAAGCCATATCTTTGGACAGCGAGACATGTCCCGAATGCTGGACTGACCTTTCGCTGTATGTCAAATGCCCGTCATGTTTCCTGCTCTCGCCGGCCGGCGAAAAGCTGTGCAGGGAATGCTTCGCGCCACTGGGTGGATTGGAAGATATCGAGCCCGAGATTGAATTGGGCATTGATGATACAACTCTCATGGAACTGGACATCCCCGACGAGTTTGTCATCTCGGAGGAACTCCAGGAAGAAATGACGCTCATCGAGACCCAGGAGGAGCAGGGAAAGGAATGTCTGGTTTGCGGTGCCATTTTCGGACCGGAGGACATGTTATGCCCGATTTGCGGAATAGAGTACGGCGTCGAGGTTCCGGAACCTGAAATTACTGAAGCAACCTGGGAAGTGTTGGAGGTGGACATTCCCCCCACCATACGGACATGCCCCAACTGCGGCGCGAACGTCACAGGCCTTGATGCAACCGAGAGAGAAGTGGACGAAGGGAAATGGTTCTACCGGGGCCTGATTGCCATATTCTCCGGTGTATTCTTCACATCCTTTTCAATATGGGCCAGGGGCATCAGTGCCGAAAATTCATCACTGGGACTTCACCCGCCACCAACCGACGTGGTACTGAACATTTTCGGCTGGGTTCTGGTAGGCATTGGCGCATTATTCTGGTTCATGTCATGGCGTCTCCACGACGAGCGTGTCGAGTGCCCGGAATGCGGCATAGAGACCGAGCCAGACATGGAGAACTGCATCAACTGCGGCGTGGAACTTGCCGAACCAACCGAGGAAGATATGTACTCTGAGGACGAACAGGTGGACGAGGACCTCCTGCCGAAAGAGGACACCAGCTATCTTGACAACATTGACCTTTCAAATAAATACAGACCGGAACCCGAGGTTGTCGAACAGGATATTGCCGAGCTACCCGAGATTGAGGATATAACTGAGGAACCGGCCCAGGAAATCGTTCAGGAAGGGATACCCGAAGATATCATGCAGGAAATCACCCAGGAAGACATACCTGAAGACATTATACAGGAAATCGCTCAGGAAGATTTCGTGCAGGAAATCGAGGCCCAGGAACCGGCTGTCACCGCGGAACCGGAGATTCAAAGCATAGAGGCACCGCCAGAGGAACATTTCCCGGGAGAAGAATTACCCGTTGAGCACGAAGAACACAAGAAATGCCCCGGCTGCGGAATATTCATTGATCTGGGCGACAGTATTTGCCCAGTATGTGACACTGAATTCGCGCTCGAGCCGGTTGTGGAGATTCTCTCCGAGGAAGAAGAGATGGCCGGTATCGAACCCGAACCGTCAATCGACAATGCAATGATTCCAGACGCTTCATCACCCCATGTCGAGTGCCCGTCCTGCGGTGCTGACGTTGAAGCCGGTACCAAGCAATGTCCGGTGTGCGAATATCCCCTTGACGGATTGTAGATGTATAACGATTTTCGATTTAGGGATTGTAGATTGTAGATATACGACGGATTGACGGCGTTGCATATTATCAGCACAAATCTAAAATCTAAAATCTAAGATCTAAAATACGGATGAACATTCTGCCAGCACATATCTAAAATCTGGAATCAATAGATAGGCGGCTCATCATATTCTCCGAAGACATATCTAAGCACATTGCAAGTTTCACCCCGTTAATCTCATCGTTTCTAGATTGATGATTACCGGGAAACGTGTTGAATCTGTTTGCCGACTGAATGCTGATTCAGGGCGAATTCTCTAATTGTTGAGATTTAGTTATCGAATTCACCATTTGTTTGTAAAATGATTGTAATTTTATGGCCCTGGATTTAGTTAATGATTGTTTCCGGGCCATTGGCGAATGCGCCGTTTTCAAACGAGACCAGCTGCATTCACCGCACGTCGTAAATCTAAAATCTACAATCTACAATCTAAAATCGACAATCAATAGATAGGCGGCTCATCATATTCTCCGAAGACATATCTAAGCACATTGCAAGTTTCCCCCAGTGTGGCATGGGCTTTTACAGCATCCAGTATGAATGGCATGAGATTGTCATGGCCCTCGGCAGCCTTCCCAAGATTTGAGAGCGCTTTCTCGTATTTCGAACCGTCGCGGTCCTTCCTCAGCTTCCTGAGCCTGGCCAATTGCCGCTTCTCACCCGCTGGGTCCATCTTCAGGATCGGGATGTCAATATGCTCCGCTTCGGTGAAGTCATTGACGCCGACCATTATTCGCTTCTTGGCGTCTATCTCCTTCTGGTACCGGTAGGACGCATTGGCTATCTCCTGCTGGAAGAAGCCTTTCTCTATGGCCTTCAGGACTCCGCCCAGGGCCTCCACCTTGCCGAAATAATCGTAGGTTTTTTCTTCCATGTAATCGGTCATGTATTCCACGAAATATGAGCCGGCCAGCGGGTCGATGGTATTGGTCACGCCGGATTCATGGGCGATTATCTGCTGGGTGCGCAGGGCTATCTTCACGGCCTTCTCCGAGGGAAGCGCGAGTGCTTCATCCATGGAATTGGTGTGAAGGGACTGGGTCCCACCCATCACGGCGGCCAAAGCTTGAATCGTGGTCCTGACTATGTTAATCTCCGGTTGCTGGGCAGTGAGCGAGCACCCCGCCGTTTGAGTGTGGAACCGCATCCACATGCTCCTGGGCTTCTTGGCGCCGCGCTTCTTCATCTCCTTGGCCCATATCCTCCTTGCAGCACGGTACTTGGCAATCTCCTCGAACAGGTCGTTGTGGGCGTTGAAGAAGAAACTCAGCCTCGGCGCAAAATCGTCCAGCTTCAGGCCGCGTTCCATGGCCGCATCGACGTACGCCAGACCGTCCCCCAGGGTGAAGGCCAGTTCCTGAAGGGCCGTTGAACCCGCTTCACGAATGTGGTACCCGGAAATGCTGATGGTGTTCCACTTGGGCACATGCCTGGTCCCGAACTCGAAAGTATCGATGATGAGCCGCATGCTGGGCTCCGGCGGGAATATCCAGGACTTCTGGGCGATGTATTCCTTCAGAATGTCGTTCTGGATTGTTCCGTTAAGCTGTTCGAGACTCGCGCCCTGACGCTCTGCACCGGCCAGGTAGAATCCCCAGACAACCGGCGCCGGGCCGTTTATGGTCATGGAGGTGCTCACGTCCTTCATCTGGATGCCGTCGAACAGTATCTCCATGTCTTTGAGAGAAGAAATCGCAACGCCGCACTTGCCGAATTCCCCCTCTGCCAGTGCATCGTCCGTGTCACGGCCGTACAGCGTGGGATAATCAAATGCGGTGGATAACCCGGTCTCGCCGTGCCCGATGAGGAACTTGAACCTCTTGTTGGTTTCCTCGGCGGTGCCGAAACCCGCGAACTGGCGCATGGTCCAGAGCCGGCCGCGGTGCATGTTTGGCTGCACGCCCCTGGTGAAGGGGTACTGGCCTGGGAAACCCAATTTCTCGAAATAATCATAATCCGGGATGTCCGCCGGTGTGTATAACCGGTCAATGGGAAGGCTGGACGTGGTGATGAAATCATCCTGGCGCTCTTTGCTCCCTTCGAGGGACTTCTCCCATTCCTTCCTGGCCTTCTTCAACTTGTCTACGGTCATGAACATTCCTCACGCTGTATGATAAGAGATGAAGGCAAAAAGGAATATTATGGTTTCGGATTGAAAAGTGTCAGATACGTACATTGAGTTGTACGAATGTGTGCATTATTCGTACATCGGAACGTACATAAAATACATATAGGGGGTGTTGTATTCGTCCTTATATGAATCTCTCCCGAATTATCGAATACAATCCCTGGTGGGATACTGGGCAGGTCAGAAAAGAATTATCACCGGATTACAAAAGGCAGATGCTGGCAGAAATTCTTTCTTCTTTCGAGTCCAGGTACGTTTCTGTACTCAGGGGGCCGCGCAGAACTGGTAAATCCACACTTCTATATCAGTCAATAGCCAATCTGCTATCCGATGATGTAGAGCCAGAATCTATCCTGTATTTTTCCTTTGACGCGGAGGACGGCACCATTCAAAACCTGCTTGATGAGTATCGAAATTCTATCCTGGGTGCACCGCTGGAATCCAAGAAAAGGATTTATGTGTTTCTGGACGAGGTTCAGAAATGCAAGGGTTGGGCCGAACAGGTTAAACGCAACTATGACCTTTACCCCAATATCAAATTTGTATTGAGCGGCTCTGTGAGCTTCGAGCTGGGGACCGGAACCACTGAGAGCCTGGCCGGTCGCGCCAGAGAATTTGTGCTTCTGCCAATGTCTTTCAGGGAGTACCTCGAACTCCGAGGGGAAGATTTGCCGAAGGCAGGCTCCGCACTCAAGGAGTATCTTCTGGCAGAAAGGCGACTGCGCCCTTATTTCAATCATTACCTGACAACCGGCGGATTCCCCGAGATTGCACTGGAAGAGAATCAAAGCGCAATAAAGGAGTACGTGCTTTCAAGCATTGTTCGCAGGGTAGTTTATGGCGACCTTTTCGAAAATGGAAGGACCGGAGATCCGGAGTCAATGATGGCTTTGCTGCGAGCAATTTCGGAGAGACCGGGAATCCTGCTGAACTATGACCATTTGGGCTCTGACATCGGACGGGACAGACGAACCGTATCCTCTTACATTAACCGTCTGGAGTACACCATGATAATCCGGACCCTTGGCAATATCACGGGAAGTGCGCTGTCTTCCAGCAGAAAACACCGAAAGGCATATCCTGTATCGTCTGCCATGACCTATGCTTTCAAGGGCCATGACCTAGCCGAGGAAGACCTTGGCAGAGTGTATGAAATAGCAGTGATGAATCATCTGGATGCGCATTATTTCTGGCGCCGCCCCAGATATGAGGTGGATTTTATTACAGGAGATAACGCCGAGATAGCAACAGAGGTCAAGCTGAGCGGAGAGGGACGGTTTCACTTCGGGCAATATGCGGAAATTCGAAATCTGGACAAGGCAACGGTGGTCACGAAGGGCGTTTCCGGGAAGGGCAAGGCCGGCGGGATTGCCTTCGAGAAGGTTCCGGCCTGGGCGTTGTGCGCGGGTTATTCTATTTTGTGATTTAGGAATTGGATAATTTTCAATTTGGAAATTGACTGTTGGCATTTGTTGCCAGGGCTGAAAATTTACCTAGGGACCATGTACCCAATTTATCAAAACCATTTAGCTTTGATTTCATATGCTGGTATATGCACGATGCATGGCAGGTCATGCATATGTACACGATGCATGGCAGGTCATGCATATGAGCATGGCGGTCTACCACGTTTTTATGCACTGGAGCAGTGAAATGTTGTTGTGGTTCCGAATCCCATCATGGATATCTCATATTCCAATGTCAATGAGTTTCCGCTCACTGAATAATCCCATTCCAATGAGTTGATGGTTATGGTATTCCCGCTCATAGTATATGTGCCGGAATCGGAGAAATAGGCAGGCGCACCATCCGAGGTATAGGTTCCGTCGGAATTGAACGTTATCGTGCCGTCCACATCTGTTGTGACAGCGGCCCCAGTTATGGAAGTTCCGATTTCCATGGTATCGATGTCCCATGTCCCGTAAAGACTGGCGGCATTACTGCCCGAGTTACTGAATACGAAGAAAAGCACTACGGCAATTACAACAATGGCCACTATCGCGATTATGACTATCGGCAGCACCATGCTCTTCTTCGGCGGCGGCGGTGGGGGTAGCGGCAGCTGCTGGCCATAATTTCCATCATATGGTGGTGGGTTTCCTTCAACGATTAGAACATAGAAGAAAGCAATTGCAAAACAAATAGATTGAAAAAATAAAATGGAAAGGGGTCGCAAGGACCCCTCTATTTATTGGGTTTAAGGCACATTCAGAGAACTTGCTCCGAAGTAGTTCTCAGTGGATGTGATAGAAATAACGTCACCGGACGAAATTGCAGGAGTTTCTACCACTATTTTCATTCCTGCGGTGATAACCGTTTCAAGGGTTACTATGGTTCCCGGTGTATATACTAGTAATGGGAGACCTTCCGCAGAATATATAGTTGCTTCGGTGATTTGTTGCACCGATCCACCACGTGTCATCGATATAACCATTCCCTGTAGTTTCGCGCCAGATGGTGCGTTTGCTACCTGTATGGTTATGTTCGTTAAGGTTTTCGAACCTGATACTGCGTTCAGACCCAACGGTGTATCTATGCCTTCGGGGCCTGTGCTCATGCCGATGACCATCACATATAGAACGGCCGCCAACACCACGGTAATTGCCACCATCAGAATGGTTGCGATAACCGGGGACACTGCGTCTTCATCTCTCTTCTTGTATACTTTTCTCATATATTTTGTCCTCCTGTAGGATTTTATTCCTACATAAGTGATAAAAGAATCCGTGGTATATATAATTTTCGTTTAATTTATAAATATATGGCAATTGGGGTATTGCCGATTGTAGATTTTAGATTGTAGATTTTAGATTGGTGCTTCCAGTATGCTGTTTTATCAATCTTTTTTAGTGAACAGTGAAAAAGGAAAAGTGAAAAACTGAGTATTTTTGT
>VMTD01000134.1 GCA_013791785.1 Methanobacteriota archaeon | reverse complement strand
TAGATTTACGGACTTATTGACTGGCCGAAGCGAATAGTGAAAAGTGTAAAGTGAATAGTGAAAAGTGACGTTGGGAGGTAAATGATGAACGAATCGACTCTCAAGGGCAAAAATACTACGTTTTTCATTTTTCACTATTCACTGTTCACTAAAAACTACAATTTAACGAGCAAACTTCAGAATACTGAAATCTTACTCCGCGGGAAAAGTACTAAATAGCCCAATTTTCTTTTACAATCGGGATGCACTATGAAGTTGACCATACATGAGACAGCGTGGGCTATCGTTTCGGAAAATGCCATCAACTGGCATGAGGATTATATTAGGGAAATGAACATCGATGACGGGAAAAAGAATACAGTAAATCTGCTCTACTCCAATCGATGCTACGACCAGGCCAATCACATACTCGGGAAACCCATTCCGCTGGACGAAATAATCATACTGCTGGATAGGTTTTGGTCCAGAGAGTACGAGGAAGTGAAAACCGACGAATTCAGAGCGCGGGTTAAGCAAATAATTTCAAGATACGATGAAATAATCTTCGAATCTGCAGACGGAAAGAGTGCTGTAGTAGAGGATGAAATTCCTGACATACACGGATCTGCCACAATGCCAACGAACCTGGAAACTGCCACGGACATCCCGAAAATTCCGTGTTACGGTCACGGCACCAGCATAGAAATACTCACGCCTTACGTATTACGGCTGAACATCCTTGGCGAAGAGCCGGGTGTAGTTCTCGGCAAAATACTTTTGGACCCGGTCCAGGCCAAAAAGTTACTTCACAGCCTGGAGAAATCTCTGACCGAGTACGTTGAGCAGTACGGGGAAGTCGGAGAAGATTACAAAACGACCCCGAATGTGCCGGCCTGAGCTTATCCGATGTATCGGCCGACCGGGTCGTCCTTTCCGTTGACTTGGGCGGCTACCGGTGCCTTTTCGGGCAATTCTTCCAGCATGGCGGTGGCTATCTCCTCATCCACGCCCACCCTGTTCAGTAGGTAATCCTTGATGGAATCCTTGGTCTGTCCGCCCTTCCGCATATCGGAAATAGTGTGCATGGTGCGGGCCATCATGTATTTGTAAATTTCATCGCCCAATTCCAGTATCTTGATAGCTTGGGTACTGCCCATGACCAGGTAGGAGAGAGCATTATTGAATTCCGTCTTGTTCAGGCTTGCCAGGTCCAGGTCCGCGCATATCATGATGCAATCCTCGTCTCCGGTGAGCGAGGTCTTCATCATATAGAAATCCCTGTTCATGATAAGGAGCTTCTTGTACAGGCGCATCTTTTCCTTGTAGTCCAACGTATCGGTGGCGTACCTCATGTCCAGGTACATACTGATGAAATCCTTGCTCACAAAAATATCTATACCGAACGGAATACTTGGAAGTGATGCTTCCATGCAATCGGATTTTTCGCCCTCGGTAAGCGCGACATCCCAAGGGATATCAAGGATGTCCTCGGCACCATCCCGCCCATCTTCCAACCACTTCTTAATCTTGGGTGTCCACTTTTCGTTTATCATGCCGCATGATTAGGTTTCGGGATTATATTAATGTTATGCAGATACCGTAAGTGGTCAGCCTTCAAAAGTTAATATTAAGCAATAACAGATGAGATTATCCGACTGACTATTGTAATCAATTCCTGCATCAGTGACCTCTTACGCAGATACCCAATGATGAGTTAACCCAGCCGAATATGTGCAACAGTAAGGTTTATATAATTTTGTGTACACATACACTAATCGCTTGTCTTACAATTAAAAAAAGATATAGGACATTTTTTCCTCAAAATAGGCCATTATTACCGAAAAGTTTAAGCCGAGTTATTACATATATTCAAATTCTGCTGATGGGAACAGATTTTTGAAAAAAGACCGAGCTCGCGTGTTCCATCTTTCGTTTCCGGGGCAGAGGTGGCATATAGGATGGCAAGAGTAGCAGTAATCAATTCGGAAGGGTTAGGGATTTCGGGAAGTGTGAAGAAGGTTTTGATGAACACGCATGAATATGAGTTGTTCGGGGAGGTTCCGGACAGCATCAAGGGAGACGGGCTGTACGTGGACCTCTATACATTGCTGGAGGAATTCGGCGCCAGGGACGAGAACGGCACCACAATGGCAACACCGTGCCCCAGCCGCCTGAAGGAATGGGCAAACGCGGTGGATGTGGCAATGAGGGATCTGAACAAGAGGGGATGCGGAAAGCCCGCAAAAATATGGATTCCGGGAGCGCTCAGGCCGCTGGTCTGCAAGAAGGACGAGGAAGGTACACATTACTTCGCCTGCGGATGTGAGAGGTGCACCACCGATGAAGAGTTGGATTTTGTCGCGAACTTCATTTATGAGATTTCCGAGAAGGGCAGCACAGGTTCAGACCAGTTTCTCGGAAGTTCGGAAACATTCCAGAAGATGATGAAAAAAAGGAGCACACAGTTCGAGAAATTCGACGAGACGCTGAAACAAAAAGTGATGAAGTATTTCCCGAAGGCCGATGTGAGCTTCTACGTTGACATCAAAACTCCGTATCTACCCAGCACCTACAACCTGAACAGGGATGATTATACACTATACCCATGCATGATGGGACCGGACCACAGGGGCGAGATGTTACTGAAGGAGAGGGACGATTTTCAGTTGGCTGCAGTACTGAACGATGGCCGGAAACCCATGCTTTTGAGACTCCCCGGAGAGGCAAGCGAGGATGATTACAGTGAGTATTCTGATGAACTTCGGGACTTCGCAAGTCGCATGTTCGGGGAACGCGCGGACCTGAGATGCGTTGCCGAGAGGTTCCTGAACACAGTCTGCACGGAAGTGAGCGCATGAGCTCCAGGGACAATATCTGGGTCAGCAAACTTCATGTGGAAGTGCACATGCTGGACCCGTTCAACTTCGACCCGGAGAACGAGATAATAGTCAGCTACATCGAACAGCAGCTGCGTTCCAAGGAAATAGTTCCGCCGGTGGGCACGCTCATCCCCATAACCATAGGGAGTTCCTGCGGCATCGTCAAGGTGGTCAAGAAGACGCCGGCCAGGGCATTCAAGTTTCCGTCCACAGCCTTGGGGGTGGAATATCTCAATGTGGCGGTGAAGAGGGCCACCGGTAGGAATAATTCCACTTCCAGATGGAAATATCGCCCCAACAGCATGGAACCGCTGTGGGAAGATGAGGCACAGCACAGGAACGCCCAGATGCTGAAGACATATCTCACCAACCCGAAAGCAAGACGAATAAGTCCGCTCGTTCTGCTGGACGGACAGCCCGGAACCGGCAAGAGCATGACCATCGATTACGTGCTATCCAGGCTGGGCAGGCCCTTCACCATACTGAAACAGGTAAGCGTTGCAAGTTCTTACATAGGAGAGACTGCCAACAACATCATAGACATCACCAGGGAAGCAATAGAAAACAAGCCCAGTATCGTCATATTCGAGGAGGCGGACGGGACCTTCCTCAGCAGATGGATATCGGACCCGATGGCGGGTTCCACCAGGCACCACGCAGAGGAACTGGTTTCCACAATGCTGCAATGCCTGGACATGATGGCAGGGGAGGAAGACATATTCGTCCTGGCGACAACCAACATGAATCCGGACGATATGCACATAATCGACCCCGCGATACTCTCCAGGGTGGGCATGAGGCTCAGCTTCGGGAACCCGTCAGATGAAACAGTCCGCAAGGTCATGAGAACGCTCTCCGAAAGGGACAAGGTACCGCTGGAGAACGTGCAGAATGCCATGTCAGAGATCGTCGGCACGAGAAAACCGAATTACAGGGACATCACAGCTGCAATATCCAGAGCGCAACTGATGGAACTTGCCGGCCTGGATATGGTGCCGTGCAAGAAAGTGAAGCCCAGGGACCAGGTGTACATTCACTGAGAAATTATAGGATGGGATTACATGAAGGGAAATTGCAATAATTGCGGAAACGTAGTACTGGAAGGGAACGGATATTGCGACAGTGAAAGATGCCTGCGGGAGGCAAGGGAGTACGAGCAGTTCAACGCCATGAACGGGAACCATTGCCCCACGTGTTTCGAGGTGCTCCGATTCCGGACGGTGGTAACCGAACCGGAGCCTGAGATTGCGGAAACCAGATGTCCTGAATGCGCCTGCCACATGAAAGAGGTGGACGAATCCATCTACTACTGCGGCTCCTGCGGAACAAGGCACAAATTGTAAAGCAATTTCATTGCCCGATTCCGAGCCCCCTCAGCCGCCGGCATATCCCCAGTTCCATTTCCAGACGCCTGTGCATCTCGGAATTGTCAGTGACCACCTTCAGAACATCGTCATCATTGCTGGTATAGCCCCTGTACTCGCCGTAAATCACAGCCGGCCCCACTTTGACGAAGCCGAAAATCTTGGCCAGTACGAAGATCAACCTGTTGAAGTCCCGGAATTCGCATTCCACCGATTCCACCCTGTGTGGCAGATCGCATTTGATATGTTCGATGCCGTCGGCCTTGCAGTAATCTATCATGCCCTCGTCAGCAGTCAGAAGAATTATGACTTCGGTGGTTTTCTTGTCATGCCCCAGGAACGTTTCCACGATGATCCTGTCGCAGTCCTGGTTCTCCGTGCAGTACTTGCCCTTGGACTCCACAGTTCTGGCCCCGCCCAATCTCAGGTAATTCCATTCCGCAAGCGCCAGGTTCGCAGCCTTCCTGGACATCTTCATGCGCCGGTTGTACAGTTCGCCCAGCGGCTCGCCCCTGGGACCTGCCAGCCTCTCCATGGATGATATCTGGTATTCGGTGTATTTCTTGTTCAGATGATGTTTTATCTCGTCCAGGACTATGTCAATGAGAACCACTTCCTCCGGCCCGATAAAATCATGATTTCGCACGAAATTGTTGTACATCATGTTGGTGTCCAGGCCAAACCTTGCGCCCCTGTGGGACTTTCTGTAATTCAGCACCGAGTCCTTTATTTCCCCCAGGTTGATGAAATCCAGAATTCCGCTGCTTATCATGCAGGTTCGAAAATCGTAGAAGTCTGGCATCTCCCTCTCGTAACCGGCGAATTTGGAAACATTCTCGTCAAAATTCAGGTTCCTGGGTATGTCAAGCATATAGCCGTCCGACCGTGGCCTCGGCCGAATCAGGTCAAAATCATACAGCGGGTAGGAAACAGACATATTGTCGCTGTCAAGGAGGTTAATCAGCACCTGCAATTCGTCCAGTGCGATTTTTGTTCCGGACATCATCTGGTGGCCCCCTTGGCCTTCAGGTCCCAGAGTTTCTGCTGCTGGAGCGGGATTTCCATGTAGGGTCTGGCCGCGTCACTCATATCGGTAATCTCCAGGTAATAGATATGCTCCAGGTCCTGTTTCATAGCCGGTATCAGCGCACCTATAATCAGGGCCTTTCTGCCGGGGGTGATGTCAAGGGCGACCTCCATGCCGGCGCGCTTCAGATTCTGGATGGTCTCGGACATCTGTTTTCCGGCGGCGATGAAATCCACATCTTCCACTGTATGGACGTCGATTGACGGCTTTATTCCAAATTCAGAATTCAGAATCCCGAAAGCCTCCCTTATCTTGGGCGCATAGGACTCGTATTTCTTTTCGGTGAATATGTGAATCACATCGGGAAGAAAATTTTCCTGGCGCAGGACCGCGTAATAGCTGTTTACCATGGCCCAGCTGGAACGGCCCAGTATGGTGATGTAGGCCTTGTCAGAACTCATAGGAAACACCCTGTTCAGGAATTCGGACCTCTATGCGGTGGCCGGTTTCGTTCTCGATCTCCCTGGCAATGGCCAGGAATTCGTCAGGATGATTGGTGTGGACCGGTATCAGAACCTTCGGTTTCAGCCTGGAAATCATCTCCTTGAGTTCCGGCCTGGATGCGTGACCGGAAACGTGAGAACGGTCCATTCGCCGCTTTATCTTCTCACAACCGGGATTGGTGCAGCCCGGCAAAATGTCTGGCTCGCCCTCGGTGAATATGATGCCGAATTTCTCAAGCCAATTTATCATGCGTTCCTCATCCAGTTCCATATCGTCGGAAAACGGCTCGCACTGGGCCTTGATGAATCTTGAATCAGGAATCTTGCCCTCGGCATCGGCAAAATCGAACAGCTGGTTGAAATCATAGAAACCGCCCATGAGGACGTACTTCTCGGGATGTGCCATGATGTCCCGGGCCACCAGACCGTTGTCGTAATGGGAAGAATCCAGATTTTCCTTGTCCACCGAAAGCCCGTACTCATATTTCGAGTTGGAGTAGTCCGACGGGGAGTAGAGAGCGCTGGACTTTCTCTTGAGGAATACCTTGACCTGCTTCGGGTCAGGATTCTGGTCCAGCTTGTTGAGAAGATATGCCAGCCTGGCGTTTATGACGAAAAACCTGCCGCATTCCGCGGCGGCGCGCCTGACCGTTTCGTATCTTGTGGTATCTTTCCAGCTGAAGTCCACGATAACGAGTCCTTTGACGGCCCTCATTTCCTCGGTAATTTTCTCCCGAACCGTGTCCTCGGTGATGAGCGAATTTGAATCAATTCGCGTACCTTCGCATACCAGCACGTCAATTTTATCGCCGGCCTCGGTAACGTAATCGTCTATTGAAATTGGAGAAGTACCGTGGAATCGGATATCGCCGGTGTAAAGCATGTTCTTTCCGGCCTTCAGAAGATAACTGGTGGCGCCAGGAACCGAGTGGTCTATGTTAATGGCCTTGACTGTTATGGAACCTATCGGAATTTCCTGGCCGTTCGCCATGTTCACACAGTCTCTTTGGGACTTGTTCTTCTTGGATATCTTCGGCCGGTTCGGGAACATGCCGGACTTGGTGTACTCTATCCCGGGCCGGTCCATCTCCAGAGCCTTCGAGGGGAAAGACGTAACGTCGTCTATTGCATTGACCAGTATCTCCGTAACCCTGCTGCAGTACAGCGGTACCGAGGGATGGATGTAGGTTATGTCGCCGGTGTGGTCCAGGTGGGCGTGGGACAGGAGTATCGCATCGATGTACCCGCGACCGTTTTTACCATGATAATTTTCATAGGTCTCCAGGGAATCCAGATGGAACAGCGGGGAGTCTTTTGTCAGGAGCCGTCCGTCGGCGGGAATAGAATCCCAACCGGCCGGCCTTATCATATCTTCGCGGTAAATTCCCGGGATGATGGGCAGTGCCCCGATGGTGAGTCGGTCCCGTAAGTCAGTGTTGGTCCTAGCATCCACGAAATTCGAGAAAAAGGTGGATTCGAAGCCCATCCTGGTACCGAAATCCAGCATTATGCGCGTCCCGCCGGACTCCACCAGAATCTTGTTTCCGCCAATCTCGTTCGCCCCGCCGAATACCGTGATAAATACCAAATCTTCACCTAACCATTCTAAAAAGAATCGGTGTCTAAAAAGGTTTGGACTTCCGGCATTCCACACAATTCGGCTACGAAGCTGGTTCCAGTCAGATTTATCATGCCCCGTCTGAATCCAAACTCATGTTTTCTGGGGGGCGGGGTTGTGACATTGAATTCAAAAAATTCGATGTTTGTGACACGATTCCCGTCATGATACTTTGAAAACCTCGCCTCGAGCGCAGCGAGGGGCGGGGATGTGTGTAAATCGTCGTTCAAACTAACCACAGGGCTCCGGCACCGGCCAACCACACCTATTTGGTTTACAGACCACGCAGCCTGCAATATTTTATATAATCTCATCCAATCACAGCCTGCAATTAAGGGTCTGTGGGCTAGCTTGGTCTATACTAGAGCGTTCGGGACGCTTTGACTCCAGTTCAAATCTGGACAGACCCATTTCTCTTTCTTATTCTTTGAATCATGAGCCCGTCATTTTCAGGATGCATCAAACGTCCTTCTTAACGAACCACGCCGCCCCCACCAGGAACAGAACGACTGTGGCTGCCAGCACCACAACAAGTGCCTCGGCCAGTGGCTGGCCGGCCATGACCCGGTATCCCAGGGCCAGCGGATTGAATATTGACGGTTCCGAGCCGGGATTGGCCATGAGTCCGAAGCTGTATGTGAATGACAGAAAGAGAGACGAAGCAAATCCGGCCAGTACTGTGTATGTGATATTGCGCAGAGGCACACTGAAGAAGAATGTCAATGCCAGGACAAACAACAGCATTGGAACAATCATAAGCTGGTGGGCAATGAAAAGCAGCAAGTCTAAATCTCCCATAATCGCCCATGCAATGATTCCTGCAACCAGGCTTCCGGCAATGAATACTATTATGAATGAAAGGACAGCAGATATTGTTCTTCGCACCAGGAAGTTGGCCCTGGATTCCGGCCTGGCAAGGTTTATGTCCAGGGTTCCGTCATCTTCCAGGTCACTTATCATGAAGGCCCCGAAGCTCACAACCATTAGCAATAGTAGTTTGAGTACGTCCTCGAACCAGATATATTCGAATACTCCTGCTGAACCTTCTGGTGCGGCTGATTCCAGGGCAGTTCTCAAACCCTCTGGCGAGAATTCGACCATTGCGGCAAAGGCCAGGGCAAATATTGCCAGAAATATTATGGAGTAGATTGCCCGTTTGGAAAGGAGCATGCTTTTTGTGTCCAGGATTATCAGCTGTAAGTTCATAGGTCTTCATTCCGGAATTTCATTATTGCCAGTGCCAGGAATGGAAGTGCAAACAGCACAATTATCACAGCATATCCCACAAAATACCCGGCTGTAATATCATGGGTTGTGAAGTATGATGCATAATAGTGAGGCGTAATTTTAGACAGACTCATAAATGCATCTGAGTTGTACTTCACTGCATTGGGCAGCATCAGGAATGAGAACATTCCAAAGGCAATGATGAAGGATATTAGATTGGACTTTGATATTGTGGATATCAACAGGGCAACGCACAGAACAAAGAATCCCAGCAGGAACATAAGACTGCATGTGGCCAGATAGGCCCCGGCAGTCAGTTCCGGAACCTGTGGCTGAATGGCAAAGTATCCCGGTATAAGTGTTCCGAAGAACAGTATTCCAAAGGCTAGCGTTGCTGATACCAGATTTATTAGCATATATTGAGTTCTGGTTATTGGCCTGGAAAGTAAAATTCCTATTCTCTCGCCTTTCTTATCTCCAGATACTGCATCAAATATGAAAAGTGGGGCTGTGAATATGGTCACCAACTTCATAAGCGCACCGTCAAAAAAGAACCATTGGAACTGCATGTCAGGACGGTTATTGAACAGCGTAATCAGTTCACCATACACCGTGCTTGACTCCATTAATACATCTATGAGATAAGCCCCTGCAATAACCATGTAAATTGACATGAGAAGTGCTATGAGTCCCCTAATCGAGAAAATAAGGTTCATGGTCCTTTTCCAGACAATGACAGGAAAATTCACCTTACTATCCATGTTTGGCCACCTTCAGAAATACTTCATCCAGGTCCTTTGCCCCGTGCTTCTTCCTCAATTCTTCAGGGCTTCCCTGTTCGATGAGAAGACCGTTGTGAATGATGCCGACTGTGTCGCATATTTTCTCCACATCGCTGAGTATGTGGGTGGAAAAAAGCACGGTTTTACCCCTGTTTGCGAATGCTTTCATAGCATCCAGCACCTCGTTCCGCCCAAGCGGGTCCAGGCCGGTTGTGGGTTCGTCAAACAGAAGAATATCGGGGTCGTGGATAAGTGCCTGGGCAATGCCGATGCGCTGTTTATTGCCCTTGCTGAGCGTCTTGATTTTCCTGTCAAGGTTATCGGTGAGATTGATCTCCTTTGCAATTTCTTCAATCCTTTTGGACACAACATCCTTGGACATGCCGCTCAAGATGCCCATGTATGTGAGAAATTTCCTCGGTGTGTCCGAGTTGGGCATCCCATAGGATTCCGGAAGATAGCCAATGTGCTTCCTGGCCTCAACACCGTTATTGATGGCATCTATGCCTTTCAGACTGGCTTCCCCGCCGGTGGCAAAGACCAGTCCGACCAGTATCTTCAGTGTTGTGGATTTGCCTGCGCCGTTCGGCCCGCAGAAACCATACACCTGGCCCGCCTCCACACTCAGGTCGAGCCCCCTCAAGGCCTGCACGTCCTTGTAATCCTTCTTCAAACCCCTGATATCAATCGCACCCATGGTAATACCTCGTTCTGAAATGTAATGGTATTATTAGAATTTAAATGTATTTGATTGTGGTAAGTGGTCAGCGAAATGAAGCAATAACGATTGTAGATTTTAGATTTTCGATTGTAGATTTACGGACTTATTGACTGGCCGAAGCGAATAGTGAAAAGTGTAAAGTGAATAGTGAAAAGTGACGTTGGGAGGTAAATGATGAACGAATCGACTCTCAAGGACAAAATACTCAGTTTTTCACTTTTCCTTTTTCACTATTCACTAAAAAAGATTGATAAAACAGCATACTGTAAGCATCAATGTAAACTACCAGCCCCTAAAGTAGCTGGCGTTTGTTGCCAGGGCTGGTAGTTTATTGGATATGTTAAGATACAATCGTCATCTGCCGCACATCACTTCGTCAATTTTATATACCAGCAACGTTTTATTGAGGATTATGCCCGTGCGCGAGTCCCTGAAGGAAAAAATCGCAGGCGAGATATGCCTGTCCGACGAGCCAGGCATGACCATCCGCAAGTGGCGGAAATTGTTTTCTGTTTCTCAGAAGGAACTTGCCGAGGTGCTGGACGTATCCCCATCGGTAATAAGCGATTATGAAGCCGGTCGGAGGAAGTCGCCGGGAATCGCCACAATCCGCAGGGTGGTGGAATCAATCCTTGAGATAGAGGTGACCAGGGGCGGTCAGAACCTCAGGAGGTTCGAGGCCGATGAGGATACCGGGGCCATAATCAGCATGGGGGAGTTTCCAATGGCCAGGAGCGCGTTCTGGCTTATGGAACTCACTGAATCGGAATGCCTGAACGACGAGGAGCAGGACCTGGACAGGCAGATATTCGGATATACCGTGGTTGATAGCATTAAAGCAGTTACGACGTTCTCTTCAAACGATTACATGAAAGTATATGGCTGGAGCACCGAACGGGCTCTGCTTTTCTCCGGCGTTCATTTCGGGCGTTCCCCGATGATTGCCATAAGGGCCCACCCCATGAAACCGGCCGTCGTCGTTTACGTTCAGCCGGAGAACGTGGACAAGTTGGCCATCAGGCTTGCGGACCTTGAAAGAATAATTTTGCTGAGAACAGAAATGTCGGTTTCGGAATTATCCAAGAAAATGGAGAAGTTCCGCTGAGCCGGAGACGGGTCAGTAAACTTCCAGCCCTGGCAACAAACGCCAGCCACTTTAGGGCTGGTAGTTTACTTAAAGGGCTCCCTGGGCCCTATCTGTTGCTGGCAAATGTGAAATAAACTGAGTGACAAGTCTCAATCAATGATTGAACATGTCCTCGCCCACATACCGCGACTTTTAAGTCTGCGGATACAGGCGCTTTCAAGCTGCTCTTCCGCGAGGACTTGTTCAATAAAAGTGCTCCCCATCTATTCTGAAATTTCAGCAATCTGGAATAAATCTGAATGAGTTCTTTTCTCTATGAAATTACGAAATTCAGGGTGAAAACTGAAAGG
>VMTD01000131.1 GCA_013791785.1 Methanobacteriota archaeon | reverse complement strand
AATTCTCTCTTCCAATTCTTTTTCTGAATATCTATAATGCTCAGGAATATTGAGAAATTCTAAAACATAAGGGTCTTTGACCATGTCTTTTGCCTCGTCCAGAACAATTCCTTGCATTGATATTTCCAGAACTCCTTTTTTGTCCTTGCTCAAGGCAATTCTCTGAAACAAGGATGTATTAATCTGTCTTTTCAATTCTCTTACAGACCATTTCTCTTTAATAGATTGTTTCTCATAAAATTGTCTAGCCATATCGTCATCAATCGAGAGAAGCTCCGAATAATGGCTCCAGCTCAATTTTCCAGACGCCGTCTGGATTATTGGATATTTAAGATAGAACTGCCTCATGAGGTAGAGATTGCTCCTGCTAAACCCTTTTCCATACCTTCGTTTCAGGTCCTTTGAGAGAGTGTCGAGCAGTGCAGAACCGTATTCGGCCTTTTCTCTGCCTCCCTGTTCGTACTCCACTACCTGTTTTCCTATTTCCCAGTATGTTTTTACAAGAATGGAGTCGATTGCCCGATATGCCTGTTTTCTTCCCTGTTCCAGCAGCATACCAATTGAGTCAATCAATGAGGAATATTCTTTTTTAGCAGATTCTATTTTCTTCACTTTTTCCCATCCTCAATTCCAACATTCAGATATTTTTCACAGTTCATTCATGTGCACCTTGGTATGAACATATTCTCGGGTGCATTTAAAGTATTATGGGGGGTGGGTGAAAGTACTTGCCCCCGCAAAATCATGCTTTCAATTGTTTTTTATGATTTTGCGGAAATTCCACACACGGTGATTGTGATTGTAACAAAATGTTCAATCAAGGCGAACGCTCATTATTGCATAGATTTAGTTTCCGCATTCACCACTTGTTTGTAGAATGAAGGAAATTCTATGATGCTGGATTTAGTTTGTAATCGTTTCCGCATCATGGTCGAATGCGCTGTTGGAAAATTATGTTAGTTGCATTCAACAACCGCCATTGAACCGACTTGAAATTTCACCACAACACCCCGATTGCCAAAGACTGCAAACTGGCACCGCCCTGAGCAATCATGCCCCGTCTGAATCATTTCTCATATTACCTGGAGGGCGGGGTACTCGCCATCGAATCCGGGAAATTCGATGTCGTGTGACACGATTACCGCATCATCCTTAGGAAACCTCGTCTCGAGCGCAGCGAGGGGCGGGGAGGAGTTTAAACCGGCACACAACCAGGCTCTCGAAACTGGCACCGGCCAGCCGCTGCGCTGGAAAGGAAAAAATGAAAGAAGGGGACCGGAACCGACCGGTTCCCGTACGGTTCCGCAAGTCAGCCGCATGCCTGAACTTCCGAACCCAAACGGTTCGGATCCCTGCGCAGATATCTGCACGGCACGCGGCGGATTCCCACGGCCCCGGAAAAGTGGTTCAGAGAACCGGATTAGACTGATGCACGGATGTAGATGGTGACGCCGGTGTAGGTGAGGGCGGGGAGGAGTGCTTCATAATCCAGGTAGAGGGTGTGGGTGGTGGTCTCGATGGTTATTATCCTCTAATCGGCATGGACAACATCGACCCCGTGAACCGGAGAGGGGGCTGGACGGGTAATTGCTCTTTCCCGGATCTAGCAAGCTTCCAGCCCCTCGGGGCGACCATCAGCTTTATATGATTACTTCGGAGCAACGTATTTGGTCAGAGCTTTGAAAGGTCATCCTGTTCCAACAAGAGGAACAACCATGCAGGTATTCGGATGATCTTTTTGTCTCCTATATTTTCTTCTGCGAAAACATCCTTCGTGACCAAAACACCCTTTTTGACTCCGAATTTGTCCATGAACTTGTTGATTCCCCTCAAGTCCGTGGTTCCCAGCAGTCCCCTGTACTTTACCTCTATCGGAAGAGGGACCGCACCTGGAATAACGATGTCCACCTCATATTTTTGCGGCGTTCTCCAGAAATTCGTACCTTCCAAACTGTTTGCAATAGTTGTTTCAACCAGATAGCCCACATCACTTCCGTCCATTCCTGTAATTTTCAGGGAATAGCCCATTATGGCAAGCGGGATACAACTATGCGCGAT
This sequence comes from Methanobacteriota archaeon, assembly GCA_013791785.1. Taxonomy (GTDB): domain Archaea; phylum Thermoplasmatota; class Thermoplasmata; order SG8-5; family SG8-5; genus UBA147. Next base: position 2,814 of record VMTD01000131.1, on the reverse strand, counting down.
GTATGCCTTTTTGCTGGTCCTTGCCTGCTTGAGGGCGCTTTTCGTGTAATTGTAATCTACTTTGATCAAAAAAGCGTTCTTCAGAGCGTTGATATATTCTGCCGCGGAATTCCTGTCTATGCTCAGGGTGTTGGCGATGTTGGTGATATCGTACAATCTGGCGGTATTCCGCGAAAAAATCAGCAGGAGATCGCTCACGATGTCCTCGCGACGAGGTCTTACGTGCCTCGATATGTCCGAAATGACCTTCTCCACTATCGACTCTTTAATGTATCGCGTGATGTACGTTTCATCCTCCTGATCCAGCAGTTCCGGGAACGCACCTTTTGCCAGGTAACTCTCGAACAGCGAGCTGTATTTTTCCTTGTTCATCAGGAATTTCATGTCGTATTCCCTGGCCAGGTTTTTGGCATCAGCGAAGCTTTCCAGCCCGAAATATCTTACAAATTCCCGGAAAGTCAATACCGGCAGGTAATGGGTCATTATTCTACCGGCGAGCGTCTACCTGTAGCCCTTCATTTCCAAGCTGGACGAACCGGAAATCACCATCTTCAGATTCTTTTCGGTATCGTACAGCGTCTTCAAAAGGTCTGGCCAGTTCGGGATTTTCTGTATCTCGTCGAGGAACAGATATCTCATTTTCTCCCTGTCGGAGAATGTGAGAAAGTAATTGACCAGCTCGTCGGCCGTCTCGTATCTCTGAAAATCCCTGTCATCGAACGATATGTAGCCCAGGTTCAGCTTCGGAACGGTGCCATCCAACTCTCCCATAATCTGTTTCAGGAGCACGGTCTTCCCTACCCTCCTGAGCCCCACTACCGCCAATATCTGCCTGTGCTTCAGGTCCCGGGCAATCGTGTCGTAAGCATCCCTTCTGAACTCATATGTGTCCAGTGATTCATCGCGCCATTGCGGGTTTTGCCTGAGCAGGACCCGTCTGTGTCTTTCCTCCATGGACCTACATTGTTCTGCACATTTATATATTTTGTGCATGGGAAAAGGTGCATAAAATCGATTATGCGCTTCACCCCCGCAAAATCATGCTTTCAATTGTTTTTTATGATTTTGCGGAAATTCCACACACGATGAATCAGATTGTTTGCCAAATGTTGATTCAAGGCGAATACTCTTGATTGCTTACATTTAGATTTCGTATTCACCATTTGTCACCAAAATGAAGGAAATTTTATGATGCTGGATTTAGCAATAACATGTTTCCGCACCATAGGCGAATGCGCCGTTTAGATATGGCTATAATTGCATTCACCGCGCGTCGTAAATCTAAAATCTAAAATCTACAATCGAAAATCGACGAGAATTGCATTCAACAACCGCTATTGAGCAGATTTGAATCACCGCGGCACCGATCAAATTGGTCCGGCGGCTGGTTCCGGCCCAGGCAATCATGCCCCGTCTGAATCATTTCTCATATTACCTGGAGGGCGGGGTATTCGCCATCGAATCCGGGAAATTCGATGTCGTGTGACACGATTACCGCATCATCCTTTTAACGCCCCGGGTGTGAGCCCGGGGTTAGCTTAAACCGGCGACCAAACTGGCCACAGGGCTCCGGCATCTGGTCGGTTCCCAAAGCACGTTTCCTCAGGTTATATGGCAATAGGGGCGCGGCCAATTCCAAAATGTCGGCTAGGCCGGGTGCCGTCGTTATCCCGCCCTGACAGGCGGGGCATGCTGGTTGCCAAATGTGCGCGCGGGGAGGATGCCGAGGGAGGTGTTGGAGCCGGGATAGCGGGGAAAGGGGGAGACCATCCGGCTGTGAAATGGAGGGGGGCGGAGGGAGGGCGCATCAATGGCCCTCTATCCCCATATTTATATACGCGAAAACACCTATCTACCATCGATGAAAGCAAGCGGTCTCGATTCAATTAAATTAACTCTTAAGAATCGCAAGCCTGTGCTGAAACGTAAATTCAAGGTCAGCAGAATAGGCATCTTCGGGTCGTTCGCCCGAGGCGAGCAAAAGCGCGCCAGCGATGTGGACGTGCTCGTGGAACTCTCGGAACCTATAGGCCTTGATTTAATTGCGCTGAAAGATTATCTGGAGGACGCGCTGGGACGCGAGGTCGATCTGGTCACTGTCAAGGCCCTGAAGTCGAGGATGCGCGATGGAATATTGGCGGAGGTCGTTTACGTTTGAGCGAGAGATCTATCTCGATGTACCTGGCGGACATGCTTGAAGCGGTCGACAGGATATGCGATTACACCTCTGAAATGAAATATTCCAGTTTCTCCGAAAACGATATGGTTGTGGACGCAGTCCTGCGTAACCTTGAGGTATTGGGTGAAGCGGCGCGGTACGTTCCCTCGGAAACCCGAAATAAATATGCTGAGATACCGTGGACTAGCCTGGTCGGTCTCAGAAACATCGTGATACACCATTACCACGGTGTCGATCTTGAAAACATCTGGCAGATAGCCCGCAAGGATCTGCCGCCTCTAAGGAAAATATTGAAGGCAGCGTTGGCTGAACAGGAATAACCCCGGTAATCTCATCGCCGCCGCAAAATCATGCTTTCAATTGTTTTTTATGATTTTGCGGAAATTCCACACACGGTGAATCTGATTGTTTGCCAAATGTTGATTCAAGGCGAATACTCTTGATTGCTTACATTTAGATTTCGTATTCACCATTTGTCACCAAAATGAAGGAAATTCTATGATGCTGGATTTAGCAATAATTCGTTTCCGCATCATGGTCGAATGCGCCGTTTAGATATGGCTATAATTGCATTCACCGCGCGTCGTAAATCTAAAATCTAAAATCTACAATCGAAAATCGACGAGAATTGCATT
>VMTD01000135.1 GCA_013791785.1 Methanobacteriota archaeon | reverse complement strand
TAAATCGAATTAAACATTTGATTCGATAAATCAGGTATGCGGCCTACACTCGTAAACTTCCAGCCACGCAACAAACACTAGCACTTTAGGGGCTGGTAGTTTACGGATACCCCACGCTTTAGCGTTGGGGAGCACTCATTTGCCAGATGTCCGGCGAATTAAATTCGTTCCGGATGAGGATTATGACGGCTCAGAGATATCACCGTCTTTCTGTTAATCCAGCGGGCAAGAATACGATTTTCATAGATATTCCGTCTCACGCGTACTGCTGGCACCCGTAACAGTACCAGCGTTGATATTGCTGGATGAACTGCAGGTGTGCACCGCATCTCTGGCAAACTGCCGGCGGAGGTCCCGTGAATTCCTGGCCTATTCCCACTATGAACGAATCCACCGGGTCCCTTGGCACTGCGTGATAGCGCTGGCAGGCATGACACCAGTACTGGCCGTAGGCCGGGATCCATTCCATGGGTCTGTTGCAGAACGGGCAGGCGCAATATGACATGATTACGGAATCCGTGTGGTGGTATATGAGGGTTGCGGGGACGGTGGTGAGTGGGGCCGGGGTGGGCGTCGGGCGAGATGCTTTTTGTGGATGGCCGGTGCCGTAGCCCTGTCATACCATGATTCATTCAGTTTTGTCATCCGGTATTTCAGCATCTGGGTTTTCGGCTTCCGGTTCTGTTTCCATCGGCTTATCGGCTTCTTCCGGGGTTTCTTCACTCAGCGGCGTTTTTCTGTTTTTCATAATATAGACGACAAATGTAATTGCCCCTATTATTATCAATAGAATCATTATCGGAAACCAGTAGCTTGTCGGTTCATTGATTGTCTCTTCCCGAACCAAGATAACATCGGGTATTTCCGTGACCTCGCCTGCCTCAACAACGATATCAATATTTTGAGTGATATATCCTTGACATGTTATTGCCAAAGTCCAGTTGCCTGCGGATACGTTAATGAGAGTATATCTTCCATCCGCATCCGTGACGGACATAATTTCTGTATCTCCCAATGTTATGGTGACATTCTCCAACGGATCTCCGGATTCATTCAGAACCCGACCGCTTATCGTGCCGGTGAGAATCTCTTCAACAGGCGAGGTCGGTACGCCGCTTGCTTCATCAGAATAATTGGATTCATTTGGCGTTGCTGTATCGTCATAGGCGGATATCACATAATAGTAGGTTGTGTTGTCAATGAGCCCGGTGTCCTGGTAGGTTATGTTCATTCCCACATCTGCAATCATCGTGTAATTGGTGCCGGATATCAAACTTCGATAGATTTTATAACCTGCGAGGTCCGGTTCAGAATTGGTTGTCCAACTAATGTTCAGAACCCCCCCGGTACCCGGATCGGTGACCGTCAGATTGGTTGGTGGCACCGGTGCTGATGTATCTGTTATTTCCATCAATGTTGTGAATTCCCACGAGTAATCATCCCCCCCGGTGCCATCGGCATTTCCATCAAGCGAATTACCTGCCAGATCTTTGGCAATACTCCCGTCAATCGTCAAATCAAATGTAGTGTTGAAGGAGAGGTTTACATTCGGGGTGAATGTAAAATTGTCGTTGTCGGTCCAAACGAATGTGCCATTTGCCGAGGTCCAGGTATTCACCCCATCTGAATATCTGAATGCATCTTCAACGCTGGTTTGATTCATTGATTCGCTGAAAAGGCCGGATATGCCAGTACTTACATTGACGTCCAAGGTTCCGTTTGCGGGAGCGGTCCAGACAATGAAAGGGGAAACCCCATCGCCGGACCTGGTTGTCACCTCTGCCGAATATTCTGATTCTGGTCCGAACCCGGTAATTACATAATAATAATTGACCTGGTCCTCGACGGTTGTGTCCTGGTATGATGTTACAAGGCCTACAGACTCAACGAGTTGGTATGGTCCGCCGGACACATTTGAACGATATATGTTATAGCCAGTCAATCCGTTCTCGTCGTTATGTGCCCATGTGAGGTTGATTGTGCATCCCGACATTGGGTTGTAAGCAAATGGTCCGTTCGGAGCATCCACCGGTGTGGGGTCGAAGAGCGGATATACATTGATGTACGACCAGAAATTGTCGATCCCTCCAAGGGTTGAGGCCCATCCAGCGTAACTTTCGGTCCTGTAGGCATTATTGACCCTGTAATGGAACAACGGAACATAAGGAACAGTTTCGGACAGGTAGCCTTCACAATCCTTTACATACTGGCATCTCAGACTTCCATTCATCTCGGTGTTCATCTTTTCAAGCATGGAATCCATTGTCGCATCAGCGTAATTTGCGTAATTAGTCGGACTTCCGGATTCAGCCAGTTCGCTCAATATTGACTGATTGACACCAAAATTCAGAGAATAGAAATACATGTCATAATCGCCATTTATGATTTTTGCCCAGTTTATCGAGGTTGTGTTTGATTCAAACGATGCATTGATTCCCAACTGATGAAGCCAGGTTATGATGTTCGTTGCCATTGTGTAAAATGTTACATCCTCGAGATTTGGACCTAGCAGAGTGATGTTGAAATCATCATACGGGGCGTATGGCAGTTGGCGCCATCCATCTCCATTCCTGTCGAAGTATCCGGCTTCGTCGAGCAAATAGTTGGCATATTCCATATCTCCCCTATCCGGAATCGAGTTGTTCCAGTAGGGAATGTTTCCCTGTGAAATCAATGTGTCCGTTTTCTGTAAGCCTCCACTGATGTCATATATGGTAAGCCCCTCATTGTTCATTGCCTGGGCAATCGCCACCCTGAGAATTGTGTCATTGAGCGGGCTTTGTTGTGTATTGAAACCAATGTGCTGGATTTTCATGCCTGGATTTCTAACCACACTTGCACTGGGATTCATCAATAAATTGGTATTATTCCCGCTTATCTCAATATTCCAGGTAATATCACTTGTTGTTAGGTCCCAACCAATGAAGTCCAACTTTCCTGCAATGAGGTCATAGGATGCCCTGTAACTGCCTTGCCAGCGCGGGTCGGTTGAGAAAATTTGCGAATAAGGATAGTCCGCAGAGAAATCCGCTTCAATGTAAGGATAATAAGTGAATGTGATGCTTCCGACATTTGCCCGGCCCTTGAAGTAATTCTCATTGCATTCGAGGGTCATATAATCTCCCGAAACGGTTTCTTTAAATTTGAACGGTCCGCAACCGTTCTCCTGGCTGGCTGCGTCAAAGTCCAGAGGGAAAAGTGGAAGCAGCAGGGCTTCACTGAAGAATCTGGCATCTGGCGATGCAAGGTTGAATTCCACTGTCAGGTTGTCTATGGCATTAACTGAAGAGATATATGGCAAGGCGTAGGTGTCAAATGTGTGTTTCACATCGACGGATGTCAGAACCGAACCGTTGTGCCAGGTGATATTGTCGCACACCGTTACCGTCACAGTAAGATTGTCGGGGGACACGTTCCAATCTTCCGCAACCCAGGGAATAATCTCCAATGTACAGGGATCCACCCTGGCCAGGGAATCGTATATCAAGTCAATGACCTTTGAAGCGGTCTCATTTTTAGTTGCCGCCAGGGGATTGATTGTATTCGGTTCCGATTCCAGTGCAACCCTGAAGTTTCCACCGAATTCCTTCTCCCCGACATGCAATGTTGACTGAGCCAGCAGGGGGTGTCTGATGTTTTTAAGGGATTCGTCATTGAAAATGGACGCACTGGGTCCCACACACCAGCCCGTGAATTCATCGGAACGGTATGCTTCGATCCTGGTTCTGAAATACAGAACGTCCAGAGGAAGGTCGTCGGCAAGTATGCCCTGCGCCTGCCGTATCTTCTCCATCCGCATGTTTTCATCCCCGGTTGACCTGGCAAGGTCTATTACGGTGTCGTAATCCACATTCTGATAACCTACATAGTTCTGGCCGGACATTTCATTCAGGGAGTAGAAATAGTCATAAAGGAAATTAGGCGGTTCCGAGTCCACTTTGTACCCCGAGACGCACATGTCGAAATCCCTTGCCTCCAGCCGTTCTGACAGCGTATCCAAATTCAGACTGATGGATTCGGCGTATATTCCCACATTGCGCAACTGTTGTGCGATCATCAATGCGGACTGGGCAGGAACCGGGTCAAAATTTGCCTCCGGTGTCAAAATTTCTATCTTGCCTCCGGCACCGCTTCCGATCTGCGAGCCATCCGGGTTCAACCACCAGTTCCCAGGTCCTGCCGCATTTATTGCGGCCTGACCGCTCAATAAGGAGAATCCGTCAAATACCTTGTACCCCGCGTTCGCCAGAATGTTCTTTGCCTCATTCGGGTCAAATGAATATCTGGGGATTGTGTTGTTGTACCATGATGTCATGGGACTGATTGGTCCTTCTCCGCCAATACCGTAATTCTGTAGAAGAATCTGCACAATTCTATTCTTGTCCAGGCAGTGGGCAACCGCCTTTCTGAACGATTTGCCCGGATCATCTCCCGGAGCATATGGGTACGAAGCACCTGTGTCATAGCCGAACGATTGTCTGCGCATATTATATCCGAGATACGTGAAACTTTGTTCAGGAGTCTGCATAATATCCACACCGGGGTCAGCGAGAAGTTCCTGGACAAACATGGGATGGATTGTTTGGGCAATGAAATCCACATTATCATTTTTTAATGCCAGTAATTCTGATTCCAGATTGAAATAAATCTTGAAAGTCAGGCTGTCAATGTTGGGTTGGTATGCATAACTTCCTCCGGAATAATCTGTGACATATGGCCCGTAGGCATAACCCTCGGTGAAGAAATGGTCCCGCCAGGTATCGAGTTCTATTACATCCCCAACTGTCCTTTGAACGAATTCGAAGGTATCGCTTCCCACCGGGTTTGAATTGTTCCAGGCCTGGGCCGGAGCCAGTTTCCATGAATCCGCCGAAGTAAAATCATACCATGGGTCGCACCATATAGAGGTTCCATCGACGTTCTGACCGGACACTGTATAGGCCCATATATGCTCAGGTAAAAGCACCGGTGCCAGTGTGCCTTTGAAGAAATCCGCATAGGGGTCGGTCATCACAAATTTCAATGCCGCTTTCATATGGTCTGCGCTTTCCCAGACCTTGAAAATGTATAACCAGCTAGTGGTTGAATAATTGGAACCGGTTCCACCGCCATTGTCCTTGAGGCAGTTGATATCCCCTGTCCATTCGGCAATTTGGGCGGCGACATGGTAGGAGAACATGATGTCTCTTACGTCCATCTGGATATCGTCATGCCATGTGACATTGGTGAAATCGTAGAATACGATTGCTTCGCCGTTATTGCTCCCCATCATTTCCATCCCCCAGGTGCTTCTCGGTGTAAAGCCGAAATTGCCGACATCGCAATCGCTCCAGTCCACCACATCAACCGTCAAGGATGTATTTGCCGATCCAACGGCGATGTAAGGCATTATTTCATCCGAGTATGGATTTCTCTCTATGGGTTTGCCATAAATCCTGTCCAGCACCATTGTTGACCACTCGTCATTTCCTATCAAGGGATTCAATGATTTAACATCCTGCGGCATGGCAATTCTGAGGTCGCCGCCGGGCACAAAGGTTGCTGAATACAGGCAACTATGGGGTTCGGAAACATTCACTGGGTGGGTAACGTTGTTGACCCCGTCACTGGCCAAAATGTAATATTCAATTATGTTTGGATTTATTGCGTCCGTATCAATGTCAGCGGAATAATGGTGTCCGGTTCCTCCATTGTTCATCTGTATCACATTGTAATTCAATGCACCGGAAATTCTGTAATACAGCAGAACTTCTTCAATACTCTGGTCATCCGAAATTACTGCATCTATCTCCAAGGGTTCGTCCCCATAAACTGTCGATGGCAAATGTGTCACTCTGGGGGTGCTCGCTGCGTTTATCAGTATTTCATACGGTTCGGTGTCTGGATTGCTATCTGGAGATGTTATAATCATACCATCTGCATCCTCAACCCTCAGATAATAGTTCAAAATTCCTTCGGTGGTTTGGGCAGGTATCTCCGAGTAAAATCGGTTTATTCCTGTCTGGTTCATGGTCACCTGTGTATAAGTAAGATTTGTTTCAAGTTTCCAGAAACAATCAACACTGGCTATTCCAAAATCACTTTCGACAAGGGCTTCGATTGGTGTGACATAATTGACCGAGTTCATGACCTCCGGAATATGCTGTATGAACAGTTGATAGGGGTTGTTTACAGTGAAAATCCAACTTTCAGAAGCCATGTTTCCCGCCTGGTCGCACACCTCTGCGGTCAAGGTATGTGCGCCGTTGTTCAGCGGCTGTTTCTGGGTGTATGTAATTGAACCATAGAGATATCCTCGGACCGGGAGTTCCGAGTCACCATAATATAGGAATTGGGTGCTGCTCTGGGATGTGACCTCGATACCGTCTAGCCACAATCTTGCAGTGTCTCCATCGAGTCTTCCGAAATCAGAATCATCGAAATTCACAAGGATTGTTGGCATGGTGTTCGAAATATCTTGGTTCACCGCGGGAAATGAAGGCACAACATCCGGTTCCTGTGTATCATAGATTAATGATATTGGTACCAGGGTGATATTGTATTCGGAATCGGTGCCGATATACATGCCGCCTGTATACTCTCCGTCCGGTGAACCTCCCGGTAATTCCCAGGTCAGATTAAAATGACCCAGTGTGTTCAGAGGCAATGCCGCCGGATTGGTGCCTGTAACATTGAAAATACCGGGGCCTTCGCTTATTCTGTCTATTATCAAGTCAAAATGTCCAGGGATGGACGATACTGTATAACCCAGAACTTTGATTATGTAAGTCCCGTTCGGCGGGTTGATGAGTCTGACCTTTTCATCCGCATCCGCATCTGCGCACGTGCAATTGTATGTGTCACCACCGTATGAGGCATATGAAATGAAGTCGCAGAAGGTGGTGTTAATCAATTCCTCAAATTCGCCGGTGCCGTTTCCGTTCGCGTCATAACAAATTCCCAGATCCAGGTCCGGTGCATCAGAATGTCCCTTTATGTGGATGTCCAGAAGTTGTGTGTCATTGACAGTAATCGCCATCGAATATGTGGCATTGGTCAGTGTATTGTAGAAATTATTGCCGGACACATCGTCCTGGCTGACTTCCTCGTTCAGAAATGTTGTTGTGTTGGTGTTCAGCACAGTGATGTTTACACTATCCATACTCTGGTTGGACCAGAAGGATACGGCCTCTGACCCTGTGAGTACGTTCGTAACAATTTCTATTTCTTCTGGATATGTAGTAATCTCTCCGGTATAACCCGCACCAATCGACGGAAAAATTATTCCTGACAATATCAGCATTCCAACCAAAGACACACAAAGGATTCGTCTGTTGTTTTGACAGCGCATTAATTCCCACTCCTGAATAGTGTATCTATTAATGCCTAATAAATCTGATTGTAATAATTAATTTATCTCAGAGGGGGTGCGTGCCGGCGGATGGCTTGTTTAGCCTTCTGAATCTCGGGCTGGATGCTTCCCATGCTATCTATATTGAGAAGAAGGCCGAAATATATGCTGGATATGTCGAAGCAGGCGTTTTGTCATATCCCGAATAAAATCAAGTGTTAAAGTATTTCGGGATACTACAATCAGAAACTTCCATAGTAAACTACCAGCCCCTAAAGGGACTGGCGTTTACGTCGGGTTGTTCAGATGCCAAACGCGTGTAGCGATACCTGGTTTGGCGATTTGACGAGTGCATCGGGTTCTATGTGCATCCAGTGTTTTCCCTGTTGTCGCTCAATGTAGAATTTAACAGTATCAGATGTGACGCGCCCAATGGATTCATAAAAATATCCATCAGACCAAAATGAATCACCCCACAGATACAGACTTACGTCCTCGGGCAAAGCCCTTCGGACGTACCATGAACTGTATCCCTTGAAATGATTGGCAAGTCCAGATACGCTGTACCTGCGGCAATTCGTCACAAACAGATGAACATGATCGGGCGCGAATTCTATCGCCTCAATCCGTACACCCAATTGATGCGCCTTGCGTCGCATCAACGCTTCAATCAATTTCCTCACTGGACGCATCCGAAATACCGATTTTCGGTATTTCGGGGTGAATTGCAGATGGTAGTTGCTACCACCTGCACTGTGCCTATCATAGACTATTTGCATTTTATTCCTCCAAAAGTTTTTTGATAGGCTACGCTATCCTTGATGCGCCGGCAAGCCGGCGCAAAAATTTCAGGGTAGGCAGCATTTGTCTACCCTGGCCTATCCCAAACTGTATCGATTTATATGTTAAAAAGATGGTCGATTCATCCCTGGCTTAAAAGCCAGGGGGTTCTCTCCCTTTTAGACTAAAATATAAGTAACGCAGAAGCGTTATACATATGGGAAAGATAATGATATTCGAACTCAAATTCACGGCTACCAAGACGATTGGTGAAACCTTGCTGGGGATAGAGCGGGCCAGGCGATTCTAGTCTGTTAAGCAATAATACAACAGGGAAATCGAAGGATATGAGAATGATACTATGGCATTGAAGAAAGAACTGGGTCTTCTGGAGGTATTCTGCATCTCATCGGGCGCCATGATAAGCTCCGGCCTCTTCATTCTGCCCGCTCTCGCGTATGCGAAGACCGGCCCTTCCGTGATTCTTGCATATTTGCTGGCCAGCATTATGGTAATACCCACTGTATTGGCCGCGGCCGAGTTAACCACGGCCATGCCCAAATCCGGAGGTATCTATTTTTTCATAGATAGAAGCATGGGTCCCATGATGGGTGCGCTGGGCGGGCTGGCGGATTGGCTCTCTCTGGCTTTTAAATCCGCTTTTGCTCTTCTGGGGATGGGCATATTCCTGGTTCTGTTCAATCCAGGCTTCACGATGTTTCACATAAAACTTATCGCCATCGCGTTTTGTCTGTTCTTTGCCGCGATAAATATTCGCGGGGTCAAACTTGCCGGGGTGTTTCAAGTAATCATTGTAATAGCGCTCATTGTTTTGCTTGTTCTGTATGTCGCAACAGGAATATTCTCAATTCAATTTTCCAGATATGTCCCATTTGTGCCTATGGGGGTTGGCTCCGTTTTTGCTACGGCAGGTCTCGTCTTCATTTCATTTGCCGGATTGACAAAGATCGCTGCCGTGGCGGGGGAGGTCAAGAACCCCGGGCGAAACCTGCCCCTGGGAATGTTCCTTTCATGGAGCATCATCTCGATTATTTATGTTCTTGTTATTTTTGTAACGGTGGGGCTGGTAGATCCCGTTGAACTGCCAACTACCCTCATACCGATATCTCTTGGCGGCGAGGCATACCTGGGGCTGCTCGGATTCGTAATAATGGGCGTTGCGGCGCTTCTGGCATTCATTTCTACGGGGAATGCCGGAGTATTGACTGCATCCCGTAGCCCCATGGCCATGGGAAAGGACGGGCTTTTGCCCCCCACCTTTGAAAAGTTGTCGAAGTACGGAACCCCCTGGTTTTCCATACTCTTCACAACCGCCTTCATGATACTTGTCATCGTTGTTTTGGACCTGGAGAATTTCGTTAAAACAGCCTCGACCCTGATATTGATTCTATACATATTCACCAACCTGTCGCTTATTTTCATGCGCGAGAGCAATATGCATCATTATCGACCAAAATATAAAGCCCCGTTCTACCCCTGGGCTCAAGTAATTGGAATCATCATATACATATTTCTGATATTCGAGATGGGTTTCATTCCGCTCGTAACGGTCGGCATATTCACACTTTGCGGTTTGGGTTGGTATTTCTTTTATGCACACGGCAAGATAAAGAGGGAATACGCCCTCCTCTACGTGGTCGAGAGGGCCATTGGCATCAAGACCAGGGATAACCTGTTGGAGGAAGAATTGCGGGCCATATTGCTGGACAGGGGTGACATTACCGAAAAGAGGTTCAAGGAAAAAATAAAGAACTGCGCGATACTGGACATTGATTATTTCGTGCCGCCGGCGGAGTTCGCCAAGATCGTTGCCAAGCTGCTGTCGGAGCGTCTGAACGTCGGAGAAGATACGTTATACGCGCGGCTGCTGAACCGGGAGAAGGACTCCAATATCGTGGTCAGGCCCGGCTTCGCAGTCATCTCTTTCTACATCAAGGGGAATCATAAATTCGAAATGGTACTTGTCAGGACAAAGAAAGGTGCACTCTTCTCGGACGAGTCAGGTTTGGTCCATGCCGCCTTCATAGTGGTTTCTTCCCCGGACGAGCAGAGCTTCTACTTCCACTCACTCATGTGGTTGATCCAAATCGAGGAACAGATGGACTTTGACAAGGAATGGACAGAGGCCAAAGACGATGAGGAACTGCGGCAAATCCTTCTATCGTCCTGGGAGAAACGGGATGGCGGAGGAGTTGGGCAAAAACCCCGGAGTACATCTAGACGTTGATGAATTCAATAAATCGGAGACTTTTTATTATTTTCGGGATTTTTTGCATCAAGTATGGATGCACCATAAGCCAGTATATTTCTCAAAAAAAGGGTTGGCACCATTTCCCGAATAAATTAAAAAGTCTCATAAATCGCGACATGCCCAGTTGCCTCAACCGTACATAACCTGTTGTTCCCTGCCGGCTGGCGCGTTCATGGTGCCGGCCTGGGTGATGGCCTCCTTGACCTGGGATTCCAGGCGCTCTGCCTCCCTGATGAGGGGCTGTGGGTCCAACTTTATTTTCGGGAGGAAGCCGTCCAGTATCTCGATGAGGCGGGCAGCGGCCCTTGCATCGGGAAGCTGGGGATTCGCATCGGAGAGAAGGCAAATCACGTCCCTTCCTTTTCTCTCGGCCTCGTGGAGCAGAACTCCGGATATCCCGGTTATGATGCCGTTCTTCAGAGGTTCAATGTTCCGGTTCTCCAGGTGCTTCCTAGCGGCTGGCGTACTGGCAATGGCATAGGTGGTGTGTTCCTCGTGGCTCTTTCCCGCGTTGACTATCCCTTCTATGGAAATCATCGTTTTGATGCCCTTTTCTTTCGACCAGGCCAGTATCTTGTCCGCCAGCGGCTGTATCAGCTCGGCCGGCGGGGGAAATTCTGATGTTACGACGACCAGCCTCTCGCAGATGCAGCCCTTCTTCTCGATTGGCTGGCCTGCGTAAATTCGGACCGGCGGCATGGGCACACCGTCCGATATTATGGCGGTTGGCTGGAAATGGCGCGACCTCACCGAACCGATATATTCCATGTTCAGCGTCTTGATAAGGTAGTTCGCCACGATGGAGCTCACCATTCCCACACTGGGAAAACCCTCTATCAACAGGGCGTCCTTGACATTCACATCCTTTCTTTCAACTATTTCTATGTCATCATACATGTTTTCCACTCCGTTCATTCGGCCAACAACGTTTCAACCGAATACTTCTTTCCCTCGCCAAGGATCATGGCTATGAGCTTGCCGGTCTGCTTGATTGCCATTGATTTGTACTCTCTGACAAGGATGGATTTTGACGAGTCGCTTCCCGAGCCGATGGCCCCTGCGAAGCATTCCGTGATGATTCCGGATGGGTCAACTTCGAACAGCCTGGGTCTGGAGAGGTTCGTCGCGACCAGCAAACTGGCGCCCAACGGTCGCGTGTCTCTTTTCAGGGTGTGTTCCCAGTAAATCTCCCTTATTGCGGATATTATTTTTTCCTCGGTCTTCAGGTCCAGCGGTTTCAATCGATCCATGACCATCATGGCATCCACGGCCAGGCCCGAATAGCCTATGACGATATTATCGGATATCTTCCTGAGGCATGGGTTGGCCACTGCCAGGATGTCCGGGCCGTCAGTCTGATTCTCGGTGGCCAGAACAATCCCGTCGCTGCACACCAGGCCCACAACACTTCTGCCGCGCTGGATTGATTCCCTTGCATACTCAAGTTGGTAGATGCGGCCGTCCGGCGAGAACGACGTTTCGGTATCGTAACCCTTGGATATGGGGCCGATGGTGTTGAGAAAATGTACTATCGCCGCGCGGGCCAGCTCGGCCTTGTTGCCGAACATGCCTGTTCGAATAAGGCTTTCCAGATACCTGTCCACATCGTCCGGGAGTATTACCCTGAGTTCCGCCATAGTCCAATCTCCTGCTTCAGAGCAGATTCCACCATTAATACGTTTTAACGTAGCTTAGATGTACTTTACCCGTATCTCTGTAGTTATATTAAAGAATATCGCTCATCGTTAGTATTCACTGAAATGAAGCAATAACGATTGTAGATTGACGATTGTAGATTGTAGATTTACGACGGATTGACGGCGTTACATATTCTTAACAAAAATCTAAAATCTAAAATCTAAAATCTAAAATCTAAAATCTAAAATTTCAAAATACTGAACTCTTACCGTTCATCTGACCGAGTATCCGGTGTGAGATACGGCGGTGAGGGCCAGTAACACAGCCCCCATCAGTGCCAGCAAAGTACCCTGTATGGCCAGGTAGTTGTACAGCCCGTGAAGGAAGGCAGCCAGCAGAAAGAACGGTATAACCACCAGCACAGACCTGCCGTTTAGATTGGCCCATGCAAACCCCCTCCCGGTGATGGCGGTCGCGCTCGCATGAAGAGCACAGGCTGCGATGCCCCTCAACACTGCGGTGGCCCAGAAAGCAGTCCAGTTTCCATCAGCCAGGGCTGCCTGTCCGTATAGCAGGTTCTCGGTGGCCGCGAACCCCAAACCAGCTGTGGCGCCTAGGATGATACCATCTCTCACCCTGATGATATTCGATTCTGACAATTTCAATCCAAGGGGTTTTGCAAATTCCTCGGCCAGCGGTGCCAGCACCACAACCATGAAGAAAGTGGAACTCGTACTTTTCCAGGGGCTGAAACCGGGGGCCAGTGCCTCCAGAATTATGGCGATTATGACGGCGAACACTGCGCCCCAGATAAACATACCCAATATACTGGCGAATCCCGGGCCGTCGGACGCCTTTCTCACAAGCCAGACAATCCATAGAACCGACGGTAGAAATGCCACCAGCAGGAAGAAAATTATGGTCTTGACTGTCTCGATATCCATGGTCCGTCACCTCGTAGCATAATGGATTTTGTGAGATATACACTTTTGCACTATGCAAGAGACTTTTTATTATTTTCGGGATTTTTTGCATCAAGCATGGATGCGCCATGAGCCAGTATATGTCTCAAAAGAAGGGTTGACACCATTTCCCGAATAAATTAAAAAGTCTCCTATACAAAGTCTTTATCTATGCGCCCCCATTCTCTATCAGAAAAGGTGAAAAAATGCCATCCAGATTGATTGTAGGAACCCAATGGGGTGACGAGGGAAAGGGCAAGATTACTGATTTACTGGCCAGCAATGCGGACCTGGTGGTCAGATTCCAGGGCGGGAACAATGCGGGCCACACGATTGTCATAGGGGAAAAGACCTTCAAGCTGCATCTGGTGCCTTCGGGCATTCTCAGGGATAATGTTACTTCTGTCATAGGCAACGGCCTGGTGATTGACCCGGAGGTCCTTCTGAAGGAATTGGACGGGCTTCGGGAGCTCGGAGTCAAAATCGGAAAGCTGGTAATCAGCGACCGCGCCCATGTAATCATGCCCTACCACAAGATAATTGACGGACTGGAAGAGGAAAAGAAAGGCTCCCTGGCTGCCGGAACCACCCGGCGGGGCATCGGACCCTGCTATGCTGACAAAGCATCCCGGTTCGGCCTGCGCATGTGCGATCTCATCGACCCTGCGGAACTGGAGAGGAAACTTTCGATATCATACCCTGTGAAGAAAGCTTACATCGAGGCACTGGGCGGGACCCTTGACATCCCCATGGAGGACATTCTTTCTGCCTACCTGAAATATGGCGAGAAACTCGCCCACCACATCTCCGACGCGTCCGTTCTGATAAACCAGGCCCTTGACGACGGCATGAACGTCCTCTTTGAAGGTGCCCAGGGTGTCCATCTGGACATTGACCACGGCATTTACCCGCACAATACCTCATCTGCAACCATAACCGGTGGCTGCTGCACCGGGGCCGGCGTCCCTCCGAAGCGGATAAACACAGTCGTCGGCGTCGTGAAAGCCTACACCAGCCGTGTCGGCACCGGCCATTTTCCCACAGAACTTTTCGACGATGTGGGCGAACAAATCGGAACAGTCGGAAAGGAGTTCGGAACGACGACCGGTCGCCAGAGGCGCGTGGGTTGGCTTGACCTCGTGATGATACGTTATTCTGCAAGACTGTGCGGCCTGGATTCCATCGTGCTGACGAAGGCGGACGTGCTCTGCGGCCTCTCCGAGATAAAGGTATGCACTCATTACGAATACGATGGCCAGGATGTGTACGATTTTCCTGCCAGCATGAGGGTTCTGGAGAAGTGCGTGCCTGTCTATCACACATTACCCGGCTGGCCGGCGCTTTCATCGGAGGATTGGGCGGCGTGCAGGGCCGGCGGCAGGAATGGTTTACCCAAAAATCTGGCTGCGTATATTACATTCATCGAAGCAAATATCGGTATCCCCGTCGAGATACTCTCCCACGGGCCGGGGCGGGACGAGAACGTCCATCTCTGAAACGATGTTCCAATATTGTTGAACCACTGATAAATTTATAATATCGGTGATGCGATACTCTGTCTCGTGTCCGACAAGGAGAAGGAGCAGGCCAAGGAGATTGAAAGGCTCTCGAATAAAATCGACAACCTTGAAGGCATGATATCCGATATGTCCAAGCCATACCAGGAAACCATGCAGATGATGCAGAAATTCAATGATATGGCGTCCGGTTACCTGAAGATAATCAATCTCTACCAGCAGCACGGGAAAGTGTCGCCGGAGATGCTGGTCCCATCGGTGAAGGACCCCATAGCCCAGGACATACTGGTCATTCTTTTCGAGAAGAAAGAGCTGAATGTCTCTCAGATTGCCGAGATACTGAAAGACCGGCGAGGCACATCATCCAGAAAGACCGTGAGGGACAAACTGAAGGAGCTGGAAGAGGCAAATGCCATTGAGGTCATCGATGAAAAGAAGATCAAGAAGTATAAGGTCTCGGATGAGCTGGTCGAAAAATGGTTGAAATTGCTCGGGGTGATGAAATAAGCAATCGTGCTATCCCAACAACTACACTCCCAGTACGAAGACACACTGGCAATCCGATGATATTTGGGGAATCGGGAACGGGGAATTGGGAATGGTGTGGTCCGAAAGCTAAACGTATTTCGGACATAGAACTAAGAGCTTGGATGTCGAAAAACCCCGGCCAACCCTACCTATTCCCTAATTCCCTCCGAACGCCCGCAGGGCTTCGGAAACCGAATAATACTGACCATTAATTTCCACTTAATTTAAATACTCTGCTCAGACTATTGAGTATCAGAAGCGGGAAAACCGCTCCAAGGAGGTAAGAAAAATGTCAAAAGATGAAGACGAAACTGTGAAGGATGTCCTGGATTCCAAGAACGATGCCCAGGAAGTGAAGGAGATACTGGAGGCTGTAAGCGCCACGGTTCCCAAGCTGTTGAACGAGATCACCGAGGCACTGTTCAGTGCCGAGAAATCGGAAGCTTTCGGAATGGCTGTTGCCAAGTTCTACAAGTCAATGGTTGACGCCGGAATGAACGAGGAAAGGGCTTTCGAGCTCACCGAGAAATTCATGGACAGCTCCAGCCCCGGCGGGATGATATCCAAGGTCCTGGGCGACAGCGGCGGCATTAACATCGGTGGACATGGCCATCACGGCCACCGCGGCAGCCATGACAAGGACGGCGACGAGATAGAGAAGAAGATAAAGGAAAAGATTGCAAGGAAGTTCGAAGATGAGTGATATCCCGTTGGGGGCAATCGCCCGCGTACCGGGACTGGTAATCAGGCTGGTCTTCACTGCCATGCGGTTCAAGAGACGGGCCAAGAAGAGCGCCAAAATGCTCAGACGGGCCATGATGAAAGGCGGCATGAGCCGGGAAATGGCATCCCAATTGGCCGCAAGATACGAGGAGAGCTTCAGCATTCGCGAGCTCATCGGCAAGACAACCGGTGAGGAATTCCACCTCTCCTCTTTCATTCCTTTTTAATTTATTCGAATACCCGGGTCAGCGATACTTTTTTATGGATATATAGAGTACATCAATGTGATGATGAACCATCTTCTTGAAATGGCGAGAACGGTCCGTACCGCTGTTGCAGGCATTCCCCTTGAAGAGAGACGTCGCACAGTTGCCATGGGCGCCGACGGCACCCCCACCAGTTATATCGACAAGGTGGCCGAGGATGCCATTCTCGAGTACATGAAAATACATGATATTCGACTGAACTTTCTCAGCGAGGAAGCGGGTTTTATAGACTGGGAATTCGAAGACACGCTGGTTGTGGACCCGCTGGACGGTACGTTCAATGCCTGTTCCGGAATACCGTTCTACAGCGTATCTCTGGCAGTCGGCCGGGACTCGCTTTCCGGCATGACAGAAGGACTTGTCATGAACCTTGTCACCGGTGACTGTTTCCGGGCCAGCGAAGGTGGCGGCGCGATGCTCAATGACCAGCCCATTAAGGTCAGGGCACCGGCTGATGACAAAACCCTCATCACATACCTGGGTGCCAGCGCCCGACCCCGCGCCCATGCCGCGGCGTCCAGGTTCAGACGCGTGCGGTGTCTTGGTTCTGTGTCCCTGGAGATTTGCGCGGTCGCGTGCGGCCAGGTCGATGCATTCTTCATTGATTACAGCAATGTTGAGAAGAGTCCGCGTGTAATCGACATCGCAGCGGCCGTACTGATACTCAGGGAGGCAGGGGGCCAGGCATACGATGCAAACGGAGAAATACTGAACATGCCATTGTCCCTGGACGTGAGGAAGAACATGGCGGCAGTGAACTCGACAGATACTTTGGAGCTGATATTGTGAAAATCGGAGTATTGGCAAATCCCAAGCTGAGGAACATGGAGTGCATAACCAGAGAACTTCTCATGGCCCTGGAAGGCAGAGCCGATGTAATTCTTGAAAATGCCGTGGCCAAGGTCCTGGGAATGCCCGGAGTCCCGCTGGCGGAAATGGATATGGACATGCTCATCACCATCGGCGGTGACGGGACAATATTGTTTGTGCTGCAGACCTGCAACCCGATTATTGCAGGCATCAATGCCGGGCAGCTGGGTTTCCTCACCGAGATACCTCTGGACAGCATAAAGGACCATGTGGACAGGATACTGAAAGGCGATTACACCGTCGAAGAAAGGATGCGCCTGAAGATAATGCGGAATGATGAGAGATTGCCGGATTGTGTAAATGAGGCTGTTCTTCACACGTCCCATGTATCCAAAATGCATCATTTCGAAGTTCTGGTTGACGACATGCCGGCCCTCAATGTCCGGGCCGATGGGATAATAATCTCCACACCCACCGGTTCAACAAGCTACGCAATGAGCGTTGGCGGTCCCATAATCGACCCCAGGGTGGACGCCCTAGTCCTGGCACCCATCGCGCCTTTCAACCTGGCCATACGCCCTCTTGTGATACCCGGCGACAGTAGGGTGGAAGTGCGTCACATAGACAGGAAGGAATGCACCATGGTACTTGACGGACAGATGGAATGCGTCATAGAACCCCATGACATACTGACCATAACCCGTTCCGAGAATCCAGCCAGATTCGTCCGTTTTCAGGAGGATTTTTACGCGAAAGCATGGAAGAAGCTGAGGATGTGATTGACTGGCAAGGCAGAAAGTAACCGCTATAACAAGGAAGCTCCTGAACACGCTTCTGGCCGCCTCCAGGGACCAGCAGTCGAACGTAGGCGAGTTCATCTGTGTTCTCAGGGCCAGCGAGGGCGTCATCACTGAATTTCTCCTCATACCCGGGACGGTGTCCAGCGAGGGCTACGCGCTCTTCAACCTCCACAATCTCCCCATTGACCTGAGCATAGTCGGCACGGCACACTCGCACCCTCCGGGTTCCCAACCGAGGCCATCTGAACAGGACATTAAGCAGTTCTCCCAGTACGGTCAGGTCCAGATAATCATCGGCCACCCCTACACCATGGACTCTTGGAAGGCCTATTCCAGAGACGGTCAGGAGATACACCTCGACGTGGTCTAGCCGCATCGGTTAATATCAATACCTTTTTAAAAGACCGTGACATTATAGTGGCAGGAAAGAAACACATGATAGAGCATCCAAGTTACAAACTTGCATCGGAGATAAGAAGAATTCTCACATCCGAGCTTGGGCGTGAGTTCGGCCAAACAGTGTTGGTCACCCAATGTTCCGAGCTCAATATCAAGTCCGAGGAGCTCAAGGTCGGCGATCTGATACGTTTATCCCCCGCATTGATCAGGGCAATACGCCCTTCCTCAGGGGACGAGGTTGCTCAGAAGGTGGGCAATCAGATCCGCAAGCTCAAGATCCAGCTGGAACTGGAGACCCTGAAGGGCAAGGAGGGCGACTCCACCATGGCCCGGCGTTTTGCCGATATTTATGTTTCTCTGGGCAATGCGTGCCTGATTACCGGCGACATAGAGGAGGGGGACAAAGCCTACAGAAATGCAATACGTTATGCCAAGAAGGCCGATTATCCCCTGAAAGAGGCAGAGGCCAACATCGGCATCGGCCTGATTTTCGAGAGGGATGACAAGTGGGACGAGGCCATCGAATACTTGAACAAGGGCCTGTCCATTTCCGTGAAGGTCGATTACCCTGTGGGCATAGCGGATGCGTCCAGATGGCTTGGCCATCTGGAATGGCACAGGAGCAATTACGACAGGGCTCTGGAGTGGCTGGAGAAAGGCCACAGCAATGCCGAGAGGACCGGTGACGAAGGCCTCGTTGGCCAGATATTGATTGAATTTGGACTTGTCTACAGCGACCTTGGCGAAATGGCCAAGGCAATTGACTGGTTTAGCAGGAGCATACCTCTGCTGGAGAGCGTCAGGGACCACAGGCAGCTGTCCAGGGTGTACAACAACATTGGCGATGCCTATATGCAACAGAAGATATGGGACAAGGCCATTCAGAACTTCGAAAAATCTGAGGAATTCGCCAGGATGATAAACAACCAGCAATTCATTGGCTGGAGTCTTTTTAACTCGGGTGAAGCGCTGCTCAATATCGGAGAGGTGGACGAAGCCATATCCCGGGGTGAGAGGGCCCTCAAGATTCTGGAGCCAATGGGGGACACCATGGGCGTCCAGGGGGCAATAAGGCTCATGGCCATCGGTCACGGAAAGAAGAAGGACTGGGCCAAGTCCGAGGAGATGTTCGCCCAGGCCATGGCCATAACTGACGGATTATCATCAAAATACCACAGAGGCCAGCTGCTTTTCGACATGGGCATAATGTACAAAGACAGGGGCGACAAGAAGAAGGCCAAGCAACATTTCCAGGACGCGAAAGCAATTTTCGAGGAAATAGGTGCAGCCAGGTTGTTGGAAGATGTCAATGAGGAATTGAAATAAGCCCCCCTTCGGGTCATATGATTATTCCCCGGTCTTTCTACTCGAGTATCGCGTCCAGGTCCAGATTCGCCTTGGCCATGTCCTTTATGAGCGTTTTCTTGTAATCATCGTCCGGTGTAATCTCGGCGATTATCTTATCCACGGCCTTGGAGGTCGAGTAGGTGTCCATGTGGACCGAAATTATCGGGATCTTGAGGTCGTCGGCCTTGGCTATGACCCTGGGGTGCGGCAGAATATTGTTTGTGAGAACGATTCCCGCGGTGTTCATGTTCAGCGCGGCGAAAATGAGGTCCACACGGTCCCCGCCGGTTATGAGCAGCTTGTTCTCCACGAAGAATGAAGGTAAATTCATGGCCTGGTCTGCTGTGAGCGCGCCGATGTGCACCACTTCTATGATATTGCCCAGGCCGTCGCTTCCGGCTATGAGCTTGGCATTGAGTTTTTCCAGAACCAGACTCATGTCGCCCTTTTCCAGTTCCCGCTTCTTCGGAAGAACACCCAAGAGCTTAATCCCCTTCCTTTCCAGGACCGGTGGGACTTCAATATCTATCTTCTCGCGTTCCTCGTCGGAGGCCTTGTTTATGATAACGCCCTTCAGGCGGACTATGTTCTCCGTGCACTTGGAAATGGCCAGCACTTTGTCGAGTATCAGCGGCACGTCGCCCTCGGCAACCAGTATCATGTCCGAATCAAATTTCTGGGCCAGGCTCACGGAGTCCAGATCCATGTGTCCGCCGTAGGAGTAGTTTCTGGCGGTTTCAACAAGAACAAGATCCTTGTCCTTGCATATGTTCTGGTAATTTCGCTTGAGGACACTGTCCAATTCGCTTGAGTTCCAGTGCGACAGAATCTTATCCGCGTCGAAGCCCAGGGTGCTCTCCAGGACCTCGTCACCCATGCCGAGCCATTTGTGATACACCATGGCATCCAGGTCATGAAGGTTTTTCTTGCTGTACACCAGATGGTCCCCGAAGGGCTTGTAGTACCCGCATTTCAAATCCGTGTTCAGAGCTATTCCCAGGCCCACTGTAGTTTTCCCTGCTGCCGTTCTGCTGGATGTGATGGTTAGAGACTTCATGTGATTTCCTCCGTATCCTTAACTCTTTTATTAGTCTTTCTAATGGTCATTCTCGAATCAACCACCTTGCAGCCTTTCCCCTTCTCCAGGACCATGAGCGGGTTGATGTCCAGCTCAAGTATGTCCGGAACATGTGCTGCCAGATAGGAAATTCTTGAAATTGCCTCTATGATCTTCGGCACATCCCTTATGGCCTTGTGCCTGGCGCCCACCAGTATCGGGTAAGAGCGTATATCCTTAACCATTGTTTCACATTCCTGCCTGGATACGGGCGAAACTCTGAAGGAAACGTCCTTCATGACCTCGACATATATCCCGCCCATGCCGAACATGATAACAGGCCCGAAGGACCGGTCCGTGGAGAATCCCAGAATCATCTCGGTTGCGCCAGTTACCATCTCGGTTATGGTGACGCCCTCTATTCTGGCCCTGGGGAAGTGGCGCCTTGCCTCGGCCATTATGCTCTCGTAGGCTATCCTCACTTCCCGTTCGTCCTCCAGGTCCAATTTCACGCAGCCGTATTCGGTCTTGTGGATTATGTCCTCCGAGAGAACTTTCATGACCACTGGGTAGCCTATTTTTTCTGCGACCCGGACTGATTCGTCCATTGTCCTTGCCACCGCATTTTTGGGAAAATCAAGCCCCGCAAGCCTGAGAATCTCCGCGCATTCGTTCTCCAGAAGCTGGACCTGTCCCTTATTCTGCGCAGTGGTTATTATTTTCATTATTGCATCGAGGTCCATGGAGAATTCTTCCGGGACTCCGGGTTCCATGTTCAGCCATTCCCATCTCCGGTGAAGGATGCCCATGGCGGATACTGCCTCGTCGGGTGTCTCATAACAGGAAAGGCCATGCTCGTTCATCAGATTGATGGCATCGTACACGTCCCCGCCGCCTATTATGGAGAATACCAGCGGTTTTCTTCCCACCATGCTTCCGGTGTATTCGATAGCAGTATTGGCGAAGCTCTTGACATCCATTGTGGCCGGCGTGCAGTACAGCGCCAGGACAGAAGGTATCGACGGTTCCTCCAGGGCGGCCTTCAGGGCCATGCCGTATTCCTCGTTCCTTGCCTGGCCGGTAACGTCTATCGGATTCTTGGAACTGCCAAATTTCGGCATTGTCGGGCGGAAGATCCTGTCAAGCATTTCCAGATCGTCATTGAGTTTCACATCATGCCGCTCCGCGGAATCGGAGGCCATGACACCCACACCGCCGCCGTTGGTGACTATGACTGTCCCCCCTGCCTCGGGAAGAGGCTGGCCCGCCAGAACCCTCACCCAGTTGAATGCATCACTGAGATTATCTGCCCTGATGACGCCGGCCTGTCTGAGGGCTGAACTGAACACCCTGTCGGAGCCGGCCAGAGAGCCGGTGTGCGATGCAGCGGCAAGCGCGCCCTTGGCCGAGCTTCCGGACTTGATCATGATTACGGGCTTTACCCTGGAAACCCTGCTGGCTATGTCCAGGAACTCCCTGCCGTTCTTGCACCCTTCCATGTACATAAAAATAACTTCGGTGGCCGGGTCATCCCCCAGATAATTCAGGGCCTCGGACTCGGTGATATCGGCTTCATTGCCCACGCTCACCACCGCGGATAGACCGATGCTTTCCGTTACCGACTTGCCCATGAGGGCCACCCCGAGGGCGCCGCTCTGGGATATGAGGCCGACGTTTCCCTTCCTGACCTGGGGCGGACCGAAGGTTGCGTTCATGTTCGCCCTGGACGAATATACGCCGAAAACATTCGGTCCCAGTGCCCTTGCTCCGTATCTCTCCAGTATCTCGATGAGGCCGTTTGTAAGGTCATGCCTTCCCACCTCGTCGAACCCGCTGGAAATAATGACGAACATCCGTGCGCCCAGTTTGCAGGCGCTCTCGATAACCGGATTAACAACCTCAGCGGGCACAGCCACAACAGTAAGGTCGGCCTGTCTCGGTAAATCTTCCAGGTTGCGAAAACATTTGAGGTCCAGCACCTCACCGTACTTGTGGTTCACAGGAAAAATTTTTCCGGCATAGCCAGACAATTGGATGTTTCTCACAAGACTGTAACCTATGCTGCCTTCCCTGGCCGATGCGCCAATGATGGATACTGATTTTGGGTTGAAAAGCCTGTCAAGGGCATTTCCGGATGTTGGCATAGGAGACGGAGATGGGACTGGAAATAAAAAAGTTATGGTTGTTATAATCGCTTAATTTTGAAAGGGAAGGGAACCTCTCGGTTCCCTCATTATTTGAAAATTGTGATTCAATATGAATTCAATGAACTCAATATCTGTCCCTTCGCGGGGGCCTGTGCTTCTGGAAGCAATCCCTGCAGTACACAGGTCTGTCTTCTGAAGGCTTGAATGGCACTTCACATTCTTTCTTACAATCGGCACAAGTTGCCTTGTGCATTTCTCTGTCGCTGTTATACATTTTCTATTTCTCCTTTGTGTCCTTCATTGATGACATTGCCACCATCGGGACAGAATATCCATACCGGATTGTGTATAAAAAGGTATGCCTTGAATAATGTATGGCGGTTTTTTACATGATGTGCGCGAGCGCGTATATAACCACTATAACCACTCTTTTCGATACTAATATTATTCATCATTAAGAAAAGGCGTAGGGACGAGCATTATAGTTCAGAACCATTAGGGAAACATCAATGCGAGTGAGCCGAATCTTTTAACATTTTAGTGATAAAGGCCGGGAACCCCCCGGTTTTTAAGCCGGGGATGAGAGGCCATTTACACGAATATAACGAAAAGAGATCCGCCATGCACCGTCCATATATCATCACATGAAATCAAAGCTAATCGGCTTTGATAAATCAGGTGCATGGCCCCTGGGTAAACTTCCGGTCCTGGCAACAAACGCCAGCTCCTTTAGGGGCTGGTAGTTTACGATTCCGATTCGGTGCAGGCGCGAATCGTAACAATAAAAAAGTTAAGCGCCGAGAGGGAGAATTTCATCATCCAGTTCCAGGTTCGCTAAAATGAACCTTGGAACGCTCTTGGAGATTGAGTATTCCGCTCCAAGGGATGCTTCGAACTCCCGAGTGCTTTCACACACAAGATTTCCAATCTTGCGCCCTACCAGGCTGAGCTATCTCGGCACATGCCGGTCATCTGGTATAATGTATAAAACCTTGTCGCTGTGGCGTAGCTGAATCCGATAATCAGCTTTATATCTCTAAAAAGGCTTACAGGTGCAGTCACATGAACAGAATAAAAGTGGTCAACGACCCATCCGAACTGGTATCCACCTTCAGGGCAGTGGACACTGACATGAAACGCGAGGTCTTCAAAGAGATATCCACCGGATGGAAGACCGCCCAGGAGATAGAGGACAAATTCGGTTCTGAAGGCCCCCTGGCACTCAGAATGTTCAACAAGATGAAGCTCGTTGAGACCCGCTGGCAGCAACCCCCCGAAGGTTCCCAGCTGAAACCTGTAAAGGCCTATCACACTTATTATTCGGCATTTCACATCAACACTTCCTGCTCGGTATTCGAGATAAGCGACGTCATATCCGCGGCCGGCATGCCGGACAAGGACTACAAGAAGCTGGAGGCGAAGATTCTCAAGATAATAGGAACGGAAGGCAAATTCGCTGGGGATGTGGCCGATGAGCTCAAGATTTCCCAGACAATGCTCAAGAGCCTGGTGAAGCGTTCCGCCAAATTCGACTATCGCGGCCACAGGATTGAGATTCACGAAGAGGAATGAGGCCAGGTAATTTTCATGATAACGGTTCTGAGAATAGGCCACAGACCGGAGCGCGATAAACGAATAACAACCCATGTGGCGCTGGTCGCCAGGGCCTTTGGTGCCCAACATATTCTTGTTGATACCCGAGACCCGGATTTGGAGAAAAATTTCATATCCACTTGCGAGCGCTGGGGTGGTCAGGTCTCCATAAGGACCGGCGTGAAGTGGAAGGACGAGGTTAGAAATTTCAAGGGTCGGATTGTCCATCTTACCATGTACGGCGAGACAGTCGACAAGGCAATGGATATTGTGAAATCAGACGAAGACATCATGATTGTTGTGGGTGCGGAAAAGGTTCCCAGGGAGGTCTATGACATGGCCACGATTAACGTTTCCGTGGGCAACCAGCCGCATTCCGAGGTCGCCGCCCTGGCGATATTCCTTTACCGATTGGCCGACTGCACCATGCCCGATTTTGACGACGGCCAGATGAAGATACTCCCCAACCCCCGGGGCAAGACGGTGGTTGAGAATGAGTGAGGCATCGGCCTGCGCCGGTCCCATTCCGTCCGTCGAGATGTGTCTTTCATTCCTGGCGGAGGAAAACGTTCCCAACAAAATCATAGACCACTGCATGGCCGTTGAACATCTCGCGCTGAAGATTGCCATGCGAATAACCAAAGACAAGGAGACCCTGGCCCTGATAAGCCGCGGCGCGCTTCTCCACGACATCGGCCGCTCCAAGGACCATGGCATAAGCCACGCAGTAATCGGCGCAGACATTCTGAGAAAGCGCGGCCTGGACGGGCGCATAATTCTGATAGTGGAACGGCATATCAGCGCCGGGATAGACGCCGCCGAGGCGGAGGAGACCGGCCTTCCGGTCAGGGACTACATTCCACTGACCCTTGCGGAAAAAATAGTGGCCCATGCTGACACTCTGATCACCGAGAAGAACCGCGCCCCTGCAAGGTGGAGTGTCCGTGACGCAATCGCCAGGGAACGGGGGAAGGGCTTTGAAAGTTCTGCGCTGAAGATTGAGAAACTGCATGCGGAATTGAGTCAGCTGGCAGGAATTGATTTGGACGAAATTATTTAACTGATTTACAATCTGATGAGCGGGCCGTTGAGAAGTTTCAAATACCTCTCTCATCCTTCTCCCCTTCATGAGTAGGGGTATTTTGGAGAGCGTAATATCAAGAAAAGAAAGAATTAAGATAATTTGTTATCTGGGTGTGTCAATTCTGTTGATCTCAAACATGGTTTTTTTGGCCAGCGCGCAGGAACCGGAACCCGAATTGGTTCCCGAACCCCTTGTTGGCGAACAGCATGAATTCAATGTTACAGATGAGGAATCCCAGACGGGTATACAAAGCATCAATAATGAGTGGTGGTCGCTGGCTATTCAACACGGAGGTGTACAAACCCTCTTGTTGGCCAGGAACATGACTCAGGAAAATGATCCCCCTGGAGTGGATTACCAACTAACTGCCCACTATTGGATTGACGATACGTTGTACTTGGCTGGATGCTCATTCAATGGCATTTCATTTTTAATAGCAAATAATCCTCCTCTGGAAACCAGTTTCGGATGTTGTGATTTTGAATTGACCTATTCACCGACGAGATACAACGGCACAGTTCCGGAACTGGACTGTAACATCTCCTACATGGGAATCCAGGTGTATCCAGGCACATCTCTTCAATCGACATATGACCTGACAATACTCCATCACATCAGGGCTGACTGGAACCGTACTGACATCAAAGTGGAGGCATTACTCGATTTCAGCAACACCAAATTTTATGATTCAAACAATATCGAATATAACGCTGGCGAGCAATTTACCGCTGAGATTCATTACTCAATGAATGTGGGAATCGCCCATATGGGCTATGAAGGCTTTATTTTGCCAGCTGGATTCACAAACACAAGCATGGAGTATAACCTTACGCTCGATAGCGGTGCACAACTCACGGTGTCAAAATTGATAATGAAGAACAATTATTTTGTTAATAACGGAACTGGGACACATGAGATGATGGGTTATTCCGTAATGAGTTGTAACCTTAACAATCCAATCGCTCAGATAATACATGGATTTCCGAACCTGACCTATAAAGATACGCTGTCCTTACAAAGCGACCCGGAGGTCACAATTTTCCATGACAGGGTCACAAGCAATGACATCCCAGCCCAGGTTGAGATCTGGAAATTAGCCTCTGCGATTGTTTTGATTGTAGGGATAAGCATAGCCGTCCTTCTGATAAGGAAGCACCGCAGAAAGTGATGGCACATTCAGAATATCGACCATTCGGAAGATGAAAGATTCGATATCTACATCCACCTTACCGGCAACAGCTCATCCAGGGTCATGATACTGTCTTCCGCTACAATCACCTTTGTGTGTGCATTGTTCGGGTTGACTTGGACAATCATTTCCCTGCAACGGCCGCAGGGAGGCAAAATTCGTTCTTCGCACACTGCCACAATCATCTCGATTTCAGTTTCCCTCGCTTTCAGCATCTCGGCTATGGCCGCATGTTCGGCGCAGAAACCTATGCCGCAAGCCAGGTCTATGCAGATGCCGGTGTAAACATTCCCGGATTTCGTCATCAGGGCCGAGCCCACACATCCGGCTGAATACCCCTCAGATAACTCGAACTCTCCCACAACTTCTTTCGCCCTGTTTATCAAAACTTCCGGATTCATTTGCACACCTCCGTCAATGCTGTATCAACAACCACCATCTTCAATAAAAATGTTCCCGTGAATCACCTTCATGACATAGGTTAAATATTCTTTGCACCATGTCCCCACCATGGACTATCTCACCCTGGCCGAGGCATACGAAAAGATAGAGGCCACCAGAAGCCGCCTGGAGATGGCTGACCTTCTTGTGGAACTGCTCAGGCAGGTGCCGGTTGACGAGGTCGAGATGGTAATTCTTCTCACCCAGGGCAAGCTGGCCCCGGATTTCAAGGGTGTCGAGATGGGCATCGCCGAGAAACTCGCGCTCAAGGCCATTTACGAGGCCACCCGTGTCAACGAAACCGAAATTCAGAAGCTCTGGCTCAGGGACGGCGACCTGGGGAATGTGGCCTTCGAGGCGGTATCCAGGAAAAAGCAGACCTCGCTTTTCACGGAACATCTTTCTGTCAAGATGGTATTCCGGAACCTGGAGCAGATTGCAGGTTCGTCCGGTGCCGGTTCCCAGGACATGAAACTCAAATTGCTGGCCAAGATGATGCATGATTCTTCTCCCGTGGAAGCAAAATACATCGCGCGAACCCTGGCGGGAAAACTGCGGCTGGGCATCGCGGACATGACACTGATTGACGCACTGGCCATTGCCTATGCCTCCAAGGAAGAACGTGACGCGATTGAGCGGGCTTACAACACCTGCTCCGACCTGGCCAGGGTGGCAACAATTCTGGCCGGAGACGGTCTTGGCGGCCTGGAGAACATCAAGCTGGAGGTCGGAATCCCTCTCAGGGCCATGCTGGCTGAACGTCTTCCAGGCATCCCGGAGATACTGGAAAAGCTCGGCGGAAAATGCGCTTTCGAGTACAAGTACGACGGATTACGCATCCAGGCGCATATCCGGAAGGACAAGATTCAATTATTCACCAGGCAGCTGGAAGATGTAACCGGACAATTTCCCGATCTGGTAGAAATTCTGGGCAAATCATTCAAGGGAAAAGCCGCCGTACTGGAAGGAGAATGCGTCCCTGTGGACATCAACACCGGAGAAATGTTGCCGTTCCAGACCGTGAGCAAGCGCCGCGGCAGGAAGTACGAATTGACTTCAGCCGTTACCGAATACCCTGTCATGCTTTACCTGTTCGACTGCCTTTACCTGGAAGGGGGGGACCTCACACAGACGCCGTACACCAACCGCAGAAAGATGCTGAAGAAATGCATCAAGGAGACGGAACGCGTAAAGCTGGCGGAAGTCCTCATCACCGATGATGCCGAAGAGGCCGAGGAATACTTCCGGAAGGTAATCGGCAAAGGCGGAGAAGGCATTATGGCCAAGTCCCTGGCTCCCGATTCCTACTATCGCGCAGGCTCAAGAGGCTGGAACTGGATAAAGTTCAAGCGCGACTACAAATCTGAGATGAATGATACCGTTGACCTGGTAGTGGTGGGCGCGTTCTCCGGTAAGGGCCGCCGCGCCGGAAATTACGGCGCACTGCTCATGGCCACCTACAATCCCGAAAGAGGAATATTCGAGACAGTGACGAAGCTGGGCAGCGGGTTCGACGATGCAATGCTGGCCCTTCTTCCGGAACTTCTCGACACCCACAAAACCGACAAGGTCCACAGACTGGTGGATTCCAAGATGCAAGCGGATTATTGGTTCGAACCCTCGGTGGTTCTGGAGGTGAAGGGCGCGGAAATCACCCTTTCCCCGATACACACCTGCGGCTGGGAGCTGGTGAGGAAGAATTCCGGGCTGGCGATACGATTCCCCAGGTACACCGGGAAGGTTCGGCAAGACAAGCCGGCGGAGGAGGCCACCAGCACGGACGAGATGCTGGCGATGTACGAGATGCAGGCGAAGTAGACGCTGGTTGGTTTTGTAAATATCCATCAAATAATCATGAAGTATTTTAAAAGGGGCCCCCGGGTCAAATGCCCGAGGGCATTGGTGCTTCTCTATTGAATTAGAATATGTACCCATATCCTATCAACAGAAGCAACATTCCTCCGGAAAACGTCACCGTGCCAATCTTGGGAATATACATTGTAGCAATGCCACCAAAGCCTAATATACAGAGTATTAAGCCGAGTATGGCAATGCCTGGATTGACTGCGGTCAAGGCAATTACAAGAGTCCCTATTAAAAAGGCAACAACTGTCATTCCTACTGGATTTTCCAAGAGCATCAGGATTGATGCGTATCCGTTATCGTCGTATTTTATTTTCTTCATTTTTCGTACCTCCTATTTGTTTTATTTTCACTGGGAAAGGGGGGGCTCGTTTCCGAGCCCCATTCGGGATTATATTGAATGCTGCCTCTTCATTCCTCCTCCTCATCTTCATCGCCGACATATTCAGGATGATTCGGATTGAGTTGATTCGAGTGGTTATCTGCTGAGGCTTGGTATGCAGCATTGTTTTGGTTCATTGAATTAGAGCGCTGGTCATTCGCACTTTGGCTTCTACCACCGCCTTTTCCGCCTTTGCTAATATTTTCACCTCCTTTTGTTTCTCCTGGTGCCCCAGGGCGATATCTTTGTATTGACAGATGTTCGAGTGTTTGGTTCTGTCCTTCTTGCATGATTCGTATTAGGCGGGCGTGGGTATTAAAACTGGAATGAAAATAATGCAGAGAGGTGTGAACAAAGTTCATGCCCCCTATAAATAGTAAAAATAGTTCACATAATAGTATGGAGGAAAGAAAGTATTCACTACCATTTGATGCCAACATAGCATCGAAGCAACAGCGTTTGGTTGAACAACTCAAGAATTTTAATGCGATTATCATGCCAATTGGCTTTGCAATTGCTATAATTGCCATTGCGAATTTATATGATGCAATAATGTATCCCCAATCGAATAATATTATGGGTGCACTTCTATCTGACCCACGAATTTGGATTAGCATTCCTGGAATCATTTTTTTACTATTTCTTTATAAATTCAGGAAAATTCCATTTAACCTTATAAGAACGTATTATCCACAGAGGGTACTACAATTTTTTGAATTGTATCCTCGAATGGAGGGGACTAATTCGAAAAGAGATGTTTTGTATAGGGCATTATATTCAACTGGAACCCAACCATCCTACAACTCGAATGGGGGGCTATCTCACCCATCGCGAAGAATTATGAACGTAATCAAAGAACAATACAAATATCATGAGACAATTCATAAGAAAAACATCAAAAAGAATAAAAAAGGATTTATGTTCGACTTCACGATGGTATCCCCAACATCTCATGATTGGATTCTGGTCTTTACAATTATTGGAATACCATCCATGATATTTATCATGTGTCTTGATGCATTTCTCCAGATTACAAATATTGAAGTCCTTTCTGATGCATTTTGCTTGACTGGCGTAATCATCTATTTCATATTAATGTTTTACATTGGAGGAAAAATCACAAGCTTGTATGGTGAGGTCATTATTATAAAACAATTTACGAAAGAACTTACTATTGATAATGTTAAAGCCTTTATCTCTGCAGTTCAAAAGAGGACAAGAAAAATCAATCCAAGCATTTCAATCTTACATACTGATCAACCAGTCTCTCCCGATGTTCTCGAATTTATCCGTTCGAAAGAAGGACACATACATGGTAAGTTTGCCATTACTTTAATAAAAGAGACTAATAATCGGTATGAAGTTTTATGGACTGGTTAAGAATATAGTACTGGCCTTAGCAATCCTGCCACGGTTCTATAATAATCTCGACCCCGATCCGTTACTTCCCAAACAGTACCCATATCAAATTTTTCGGAACGGATATAGTCCATCTTTTCAAGTTTTTTAAGAATTATGTTAATTCGTGGTGTGCGCTGGGCATGCTGGATAAATTCGGGTGCCTTTTTTGTAATTTCATTTGCTGTTGGGCGTTTGCCATGTTCTTCCTGTTTTCTGACAAGATATGCCAGTATCGCCATCATGACATCTACATCATTAAGCCTTTTACCAGATGACCACAATCTGACGATTTCATTTCTGGAAATGAATTAACCTCCTATATAGCCCAGTACTATCGTTTACTTCCACCTTCTAATAGTTAATCATCTTTTGTATTTAGAGTTATCACATAAGAGTCTCCGAAAAATTAATTCTACGGTCACTGATACTGGCAGATGAGGACGAAAGAATTATATATGGGCAAGTGCTATTACAATATATATGCAAGGATATACTATGACATATCTAGGAGGTAGATAAGATGCCAAAAGACGATTGGTGGAAGGGGCTGGCAGTTGGTGCTGGTGTGGCCGTGGGAATAATTGCATTGATAAAACTATTATACCGCGCGTCTTAAATATTTGCGCACCATAGGGGTTGGTGAGGTATATGCTTGGCAAAACGTTTAACAATCGCAGAATCATCGCAAATTGTATTGGCACTGTACGACGAAATTCGTCGCTCTGAAGACGCCAGATACG
>VMTD01000019.1 GCA_013791785.1 Methanobacteriota archaeon | reverse complement strand
CATGGTTATCACCATACAGTATGGAAGTACTACTAGATATATTTATCGGAATATTTTTATAAAAATGGTGTGAAACCCGAAATATTGCCGTCACGAACTTTGAGTTAATTCATGGACAGGCTCTCTCACGATTTCGATTTGTTCTTTTGTTGGGTCTATAAACATACTTGGATGTTTTTTTGCCCATCCTGCCAGTGTATCATCAAACCTGATGATTTCATCCAAAACTTCCCTCGGTGCGAAAAGTTTGCCGTTCTTCACCAAGCTATCCATCTTTTGCCAGGGCGTTTTATAAACATCCATGGGGTTGTGTTTGTTGAGTTCAATCAATGATGAGGTATCAATAATGTAAATCCGTGACGTCATTGCTTCGCCCTCGCTAAAACACTATTGAAGTTCTTTGAACGAATCGAAAGATAATTCAGAGCATCGGTATAAGTTATAAAGTTGCGGTCATAGTTGTTTGCCACCATTGAAACGAATTTATTGCCGACTTCAGAAAGGCATCTGACCTCTGCTGGAATGCCGCCCCCTTTCTTTTTTTCTTCATCTGGTTTAGGCACGGATTCACCTGGTTTATATCTGTTGAGAATCTTCTCATAAACCAATTTTGTTATGAAATTGAGTTTGAGCATTTTATAACTGAGCATGCCCTTGCTTACTTTGAACCTGCGAGATAATTTTCCGAGTGTTTTTGGTTCGGTCAAGTTGCCTCCCTCGAATTTGAAAACCGCCTTGGCTATCTCCTTCGGAAGAAGAAACTCAGAGGCAAAGGAATTGCACCAATTCTCCACCTTGTGGCTCGTTGCAACCGAGATGTCGGGAAGGTCTATCGCTGTCTCGCCCAAAAGGACATGACCTAATTCATGCAACACTGAAAATACCCTGGCTTCAATGCTGTCGGCAGAATTGATAATTATCACATTTGGATTTTCGTCGGTTAGGGCGAAACCTCTAGCATCCTCCACCGGCATGGAGAACTGGAACACCAAGATGTTCATTTCTTCTATTTTGTCCCTCAGGTAATTGAATAACTCGTAGCTGTTCCTGAATTTCCTCTGTGCTTCAACTGATAGGTTGAATGTTTCTCTGCATTTTATCGCCACCAATTCTGGATTATCGGCAACCTTGAGTCTTTTCACCTTTGGCTTTGCCGAATCGTTGAAATTAATCAATAATTCCGCGCCAACATCCTGCAAATTCCTGGCCTTCCTGATTGCATAGATTGTTTTCTTGTCGAAGACATCTTGTTTGCCGGGGAGCATCCGGTAATCCTTCGGAAGCGGCGGTTCTTCCAATGGTTTCGAAAGAAGAAAAGCGGCCAGCGGTCTTTTGTAGGCATTGGAGAGTTCTTTCAACTGCCTGAGTGTGGGCTGCCTTTCTCTTGCCTCGATGGCCTCCACAACCTCGATGCTGGTTCCGAGCCTCTTGGCTACCTCCTCCTTCGTCCACCCAGCGCTCTCCCTGAGCCATTTGAAGACCTTCGGGTCCACCTCAACTTTCAACGTCCGAGACATATTGGGCACCCTATCGGGTTTCTATATGCTTCCTGTAATGTGAAACAGTATATTTAAAATAACTCAGGGGGTGAACGAAAATATTCGCGAGCCCCTTGGAAAAGCCCTGCAGCAAATGGAGTAAACTACCAGCCCCTAAAGGAGCTGGCGTTTCTAGCCAGGCTGGAAGTTTACCTGGGGGGCCATGCACCTAATTTATCAAAGCCAAATAGCTTTGATTTCATATGCGAGTATATGCACGATGCATGGCAGGTCATGCATATGAGCATGGCAGCCTACCTTCTGCTTATATTCGTGTAAATGGCCTCTCATCCCCGGCTTAAAAACCGGGGGGTTCCCGGCCTTTATCACTAAATTTTCTCCCATTCCCCGTTCACCAGCATCCAGCGTCCGTTCGTGTATTTCCCGATGATGCCCATTATCCCGCTTCTGAGATGCTCCGGTATCCATTTCGGGTCCGAAAACGGATGCAGGTGTATTCCCTCGGCATGTGGTTTTGATTCGCCGCCCAACCCTGCCAGGAACTTCGAATGCTCCAGTTCGTCCGGGTCCAGGCGCAGCTTGGTCGCCGCCAATCTCCCCGGGAACGCCTCCACGTCAGTTTTACCGTATCCCATAATCTCCGGGTTCTGGCCGTTGGCTTTCAGGAACAGCATCACGCCCAGGCACTTGGTGCATTTCCCGCAGGGTGCGATTTCGTCTCCCTCGAAATGGCATGAATGGCAGGACCTCTGGTATCTCGCGGCGTCAGGGTACCGTTTTGTCAGGATGCGCTCCACCACAAGCCCGGAGATGGGCCTCAGGGCGCTCCATTGCCGCATGCCCGCAATTCTTTTCGCGTACCATTCTTCCATCCTCACGTCGAAATCCAGATGCTGGTCATAGATTCCGAAATAATGCTTTATTCCGTTGTACGTCCATTCTCCCCTCGGGTCATCGAACTCGCTGCCGATGAGGAGATTGCCGATGCACCTGTCCAGGAATATCGGAAGGAGTTGGAACAGGTAAACCGGGAAGATGCACAGCCGTATTGGGTAGGTATCCGCCGGTATCCGTCTGTGGGCAAATTTGACTATTTTCAGGTTGTCCAGCATGAAAAGATAGAATCTATCGACGTTCGTCCACACCCTGCCGGTGTTCGGCTCCGTACCGGAATGCCATCTGTACGCGGTAAGCGCGGTCCGCCAGTGCCCGCCGCTCTCGTTGACGTAGAGCGGATGGACGTCGACGCCAAGCTCCTTCAGCATGCTGTATCCGAGCAGCGCCTCTTTTCCGCCGCTGGACAGTATGCCGCATTTTTCGGCATCCATTTTTTTTCCAAGGAACGAATCCTCCGCGGTCCCAGCGCATAGAATCTTAGCCCTGGGTGCAGCGTTTTCCGGCGTAATCTCATCCTCCTCGCGGGGTAGGAATTCCTCAATGAGATGGCCGGTCCTGCGGCGTGCAAGCTTGTTGATGAATATGTCCCTTGAAAAAACATCCAGAAGGTCGCTCAGGAGCTTCATATCGGTGTCCGGAACAGAAAAATCCAGTTTTATCTCGTCCGTGAACAGGCCGTAATTCAACAGGGGCATGGCCATGGCCATCCGGTACAGCGGCAGATGTTTCTCGCCGGTTGCGGCATCATACCTGATAACCAGCGCAAATGATTCCCTTCTTCCGTCCGGGTGCTCCAGAATGATTTCGGAAGTTACAGAATTCCCATCCAGAACGGGCTCTGACACAGTAATCGATTTCAGGCAGAAAAGGTCCATGTCCGTCACCGTTTGTGTATGTATTTTCTCAGCACTTCAACCAGGACATCCGCGCCCTGGGTGAGTGCGTCCACCGCCGGAAGACCCAGCGAGCGTCCGGTTTCCTCTGCAATTCTGGGTATGTCATCTGCGGATATGTTCTCATGATTTATGGTGATGGCGATAACGGGTTTCGAGCCGAGAAGTTCCACCGCTTCAATCTGAACTTCCAGCGGGTGCAGTGCGTAGCCAGGAAATCCGTCGTACTCCTTCCTTGCAGGTGGGTGCTGCATTATGATTACGTCTGGCCGACCGGCAGCCAGTATCTCGAATCCGCCCGGGTACGCGGGATTCATCAGACTTCCCTGGCCTTCTATGACGATAACGTCCGGTTTCTCATTGTGCCAGGCCGACCAAACGGCGTTCTCAATCTCGCCGCTGACGAAATCGTTTATAAGCGAATCCATGATTATTCCGTATTTGGCGCCCTGCATCCAGGCTGTTTGCCCGGTCCCGACCATCTCGGCCCTGAAACCGGCCTTCTCCAGTGCATCCACCAGTATCCAGGCTGTGGTCCGTTTACCCACCGCGGAGTCCGTGCCCAGGATAGCGACCTTCAGGCAATCAACATCCTCTATCTTGCCCGAAAAGAAATGCTGCTCGTTCCTGGCCGGTGGCTTTCTCACGTCCCTGATTGTGAGATTTTTTTCCTTGGCCAGTTTCATAAGTTCATAATCTTCGGAAAGGAAATCATGTGCGCCGGAATCCACGTTCAGGCCAAGCTCCAGCGCCCTCTTTGCAGCCTGCCTGGTTTCCTGGATCACTCTTCCGCCGTCCGGGGTTATTCCGTTCACGAAGTATTTTGCAGGATTGCCCGAATTTTTGGTTGCATCAAAAGCATCATCCAGGCTCGCATAAGTGGGTATGCCGTAATTCTTGTTGTCCAGGACCATGCCGGCGTCCTTTCCCGCATATCTGGAATCAACCAGCGCCACCACTTTGTATCTCCTGGTGTGTCGCACCAGTCCGTGCGCCGTCTTCCCATTGGTTGTGCCGAAAAAACCTTCGCAGTAAACTATGGCATTCCCGTCGGTGGCCATCAGGTCTTCCTCCCGGTTAAAATGACAACGTAACGGTCTCCCGGAAGGTGCTCCTTGGCATGTCTGTCCAGAAGTGCTATGAGTCCCGCCGTTGAGGCAGGAAGGACATTCATCCCTTCCTTCTCCCTTATCAGTTTTGCATACTGGAGCATCTCCTTGTCGGTGGCATTGTCCGCCCAACCGCCGGAAGCTCTGATTGCGTCCAGGGCCAGGTCGCCGTCAATGGAATGCCAGTTTATCAGCGGTTCGTTTATCTCGGTCTCCTTCACCGCCTGGGGGGGAAGGTCCTCGCATCTCGGCTTGTTCTTCAGGTATGCCTGGACTATGGGATTTTTCCCGAACGACGAGCCGGCCACTATCCTGGGAATCCTCGAGGTCTTGCCGCGCCTGTAAAGGCTGACAAATCCCCTGTAGATGCCAGCAAGAGTCGTGCCGTTGGACACGGGTGCGGCAACGGCGAACGGCGCGTCCCGTAATTCGTCATATATCTCGAAAGCGATCTGGGCATAGCCCTTGAGCTGAATGGTGGTATTCACCCCGCCCGGGTTGGCGTCGTACATGTCCTCCTCGGACGCTTTTTTAGTTGAGTAAATGACTGCTTCCTCGTAGTTTCCCGGTATTCTCCTGATAATCGCGCCCATATCCTCCATTTCCTTGATGCGCTTTGTATGGAATGTTTCGGGAATGTAGATTACACATTTCAGCCCCGCAACCGAGGCGGCCAGCGCAATCGCGGCGCCGTAGTTCCCGCAGGTGGCGACAGTAATGGTATCATAACCCCTGCGGAGCGCGTCCATTGCCTGGGCGAAGGCGATGCGGTCCTTCTGGGTGCCGGTGGGGTTTCCGCCGTCGAATTTCAGGTATATTTGCCTGAGGCCGACAAGATGCTCGACATTCCTGGCGCGGGCCATGTTCGTGTCCCCGACCTCCGAGTCCTTGATGTCCTCGAATGCCTCCAGACGGTCCTCCAGACTTCGGTCGTGATCCGCCGCGACCTTTCTCTGGTCGTCCAGCTCCCCCGGGATTGCGGGCGAGTAGGATGATGCGCCGTCCAGCATCGAAAAAGAATCCGCTTCCTTTTGTGCGATTTCCGTTTCTTTCCCCTTCTCTCCGTTCTTCTTCTCCTTTGGCACGTTGTTTTCTTCCTGTCCAGACATATGTTTCTGACCTCTTGTTAGAACTCCTGTTACCGCGAATCGGATAATCTGTATTTAAACGTATGCAGGCGGGGTAAGAATTCAGTCTTCTGAAGTTTGCTCGTTAAATTGTAGTTTTAAGTGAACAGTGAATAGTGATAAGTGAAAAATGAAAAACGTAGTATTTTTGTCCTTGAGAGCCAATTCTTTCACCATTTACCTCCCAACGTCACTTTTCACTATTCACTTTACACTTTTCACTAATCACTTCGGCCAGTCAAT
>VMTD01000064.1 GCA_013791785.1 Methanobacteriota archaeon | reverse complement strand
GCACCCTCCATGTGGAGGTGGACGCTCGCCACACACAGAAGGGAGGATTGAGCGGTCTGCATCATCTCCCGTTGAACGCCAGCGACTTGGTCATGGACGAAGACTCCATACGGTC
The DNA here is from genome assembly GCA_013791785.1 of Methanobacteriota archaeon. GTDB lineage: Archaea > Thermoplasmatota > Thermoplasmata > SG8-5 > SG8-5 > UBA147. Next base: position 5,836 of record VMTD01000064.1, on the reverse strand, counting down.
AAGCCAGACCATCGAGGCCCTTAACAGCCAGTTCACGAACAAAATATCCGTCAGGAAGGCGCATCTCAGCCAGCGCGATTTGATCGATAAATCCGTGACTGACAAGAACAGAATGCACATCGGCATCGTGAAAGATATCAGAACCACATCCGACAACGGCGAGTTCACCACGATTCTGGTGGAGCTGAACCAGGACACAAAGAAGAGAATGTCATTGGAAAAAATCGACTGTGTCCGGATAAAGATGGACCGCGTGGAGGAGGTCGGGAAGGAAATCAAACTCGACAGGCAGGTCGAGGAACTGAGCAGGGAATGGAACGAGATCATCCTGCATCGGTAAAATACAAAATGGCAGGGGAAAAACCTCTGCCTTTTTCTTTATTTACCAGATTGATTTTGACAACGTTCATCTCTTCATAATACCCCATGTTCGATATAAAAATGGGGCGAGGCATTTGGCTTAAAGCCTAGGTTGGAGAGAGAATGCCTCGCCCAAAGTGGGGAAGAGTTGATTGTGATAGGAAGTGCCCACATAATACATTCATGCTTCGCGAAAGGCATAATAGCTTAATCACGTTTATAGATTTGGGTTTGAATGAGCGAGAACTATCGGGGCGAAGTGGAACCGCGTTTAATTGTAGTTATACGCAATCGATTTAATGCATGAAAGGAGAATTGACTATGCCACTACTTAACCAACAGCAAAGAGAAAGCCTCGAAGATGCAATTAAAGAGTATAATTACCCTAAAGTTACTTATGATTTTCGAAACAAAAAAGAAATTGTTCATTCCTCTATGCGTCAATTAGAAGCATCAATCAGGGTGAATTTGACTTCTGGAGATCCTATACGGGTCAAAGATGGTCTTTCTAACGTTCTTTACTGGGGTCATTATCGTGCCGGTTATCGCTGGGATAGAGTCCGTGATTTCCGAAAGAAAATCACGCAACAAAAATTAGACCACGTTGCGAGAACGCTTCAAAATATCTTTGAAACTCCAATATGGACTATAAAAAATATTGAATTGCCTCAATTTTCAAATATCTCATTCATAAGCAAAATCCTCATGTTCTTAGACCCCCAGAAATATGTTACACTTGATAGAAAGTTGATGAAATTAGCAAATGTCGAACCAATCACAATTTTTCATAGCATCAAGACATATCGAACATATATTCCTTGTACACGAGAGAATGAGCAACAATATCAAAACTGGTGCGGTCTTTGCAAAAATGCTTCCATAAAATATTTTCAAGGACAAGAAGTTTTTGCCGTTGATATAGAGCGTGGCATATTTTGTATTGTTGAAAAGGGTCAATATAATGTTGCAGCACAGATTATTGCAAACATATAAATGAACAATCGCCATGGTATCAAACTGATAGCGTGTAACAGCAGATTAAAGGCCATAATCCTTTGGTTATTAACCTATTCAAAAAATCTTGAATATGATGAATAAGCATATGATTTCAGAGGGGTGCCACAACCACCCAACAGAACCCAACGTGCAGCAAGGAAAAGTAATTAGGCAGTAAGCCACCGAACAAACACCCACCAAGCCAGCATCGGCTACAAGCCTAATTAACTAATTAGGTATAGATTCGGTGGAACAGGTGGTGCAGTAACGCGTGGGTTGTATAGGGTGATAGCACTCGGTTTGTGGGTGTGTAGTACCGGGCAGGTTCTTGGTTCGGTTGGTATCAAACTGAGATAATTCAATACCGCAAGTTATATCCGCATTTTCTCTATGTTTACGTAGGAAGATGTATGACTTCACACTTTGACAATAAAATCAGATTTCTTGCGGGAGATCAATCATTAATGGGTCTCTGGATGAGAGGTAATGAGAACATTGCCTCATTTGGCATTAGAACAAAAGGGATTCCCCGAAACATCCATACAACGATATTCAATGATTCTGGAGCTTTGTATTGTGAGGTTTCTGACTATGTGGATGGTACTCCGGAATCAAAAGAGGTTGTATGGCTCAGTGATAGACCTCTAATCCTTTCAGACGTTGAAGCGTTATTCGAAGACATCTTTGAAGAGATGACAGAGGACTATGACGAGGACGACGAGTACGAGGAGATGAATATTCCTTGGGCAAGATATGCTGACGACCTGGACTTTGAGGATAGAAGGGTAGCTGATTTTGATATTATACCACTACTTGAAGGCATAATGAGAGAGGATTTATTCAAACCCCGTAGGATAATAGATAGCTATAATGAAGGTATGCCAGGCATAGCTAGAACCGATGAATCGTTTAAGATGCTTCTGCCTTTCACAGATGCGCAGTTGTTATCTATTGAATTTTCAAAAAATAATCCATTATTTAGAGAACTTCCTTTCTTTGAGGGGATTGAGAAAATGTTTAACCATCTTGGCGAAACAGGGGTACTTGAAGAATACTATAAGTTGCACCCGCCAGACATAAATAAAATGCAAGCAGCGATTATGAATGTCCTATCACAATCCAAAAAGCATTAAACTCATAGTGTGAATACCCTTTGAAGAATAGGGGGCATTGAATGGCTCGGGAGAAGAAGAAAAACAACGGCTCAGGACTGGGATTCGAGGCCCAGATGTGGTCAGCCGCAGACAAAATGCGCAGCAACATGGACGCTGCCGAATACAAGCATGTAGTTCTCGGCCTGATATTTCTAAAATATATATCTGATGTCTTCGAGGAAAAGCACAGCGAACTCGTCAAGAGAAAAGCTGCTGGCGAGTATGTTGACCCTGAGGACCAGGATGAGTACATTGCCCATAGTATATTCTGGGTTCCAGGCAAGGCAAGGTGGGATTTCCTACAGGGAAGCGCCAAGCAACCGGAGATCGGCAAATACATCGACAATGCCATGGACCTCATCGAGCAGAACAACAAGAGCCTGAAAGGAGTCCTTCCAAAGGATTACAACCGCCCATCATTGAATAAAGAGCGTTTAGGCGAGTTAATCGACCTTATTGGCACAATCGCCCTCGGAGACAAAGATAGCCGAAGCAAGGATGTCTTAGGCCGCGTTTATGAGTATTTCTTAGGTCAATTCGCCAATGCCGAAGGGAAGAAGGGCGGCCAGTTCTACACACCACGGTGCATCGTTCAATTGCTTGTCCAGATGATTAAACCATACGAAGGCCGTGTATTCGACCCCTGCTGCGGCTCCGGCGGTATGTTCGTTTCCTCAGAGAAATTCATCGAAGCCCACGGTGGCAATGTGGACGATATTTCCATCTATGGCCAGGAATCCAATCCCACAACATGGAAACTCTGTAAAATGAACCTGGCAATCCGAAATATTCCTTCTGACAACATCAAATGGAACACCGAAGGCAGTTTTCAGAAAGATTTACACACTGATTTAAAAGCGAAATACGTGCTGGCCAACCCACCTTTCAACGACAGTGACTGGGGCGGAGACCGATTGAAGGACGATGTCCGGTGGAAGTACGGGACACCGCCACCAGGAAATGCCAATTTCGCCTGGGTGCAGCATTTCATTCATCATCTCGCGCCTTACGGATTCGCTGGTTTCGTCCTGGCCAACGGCTCAATGTCCTCCGGTCAATCTGGAGAGGGGGAAATCCGAAAGCAGATTGTAGAGAAAGACCTAGTGGACTGCATGGTAGCATTACCCGGCCAGCTCTTCTATAACACCCAGATACCGGCCTGCTTGTGGTTCATTGCCAGAAATCGGGACAACACTGGTTTGAAAGATCGGCGTGGAAAGATTTTATTCATCGACGCCCGAAAGATGGGAACCCTTACAGACCGCACACACAAGGAACTTACCGTTAAAGACATCAAGAAAATTGCTGATACATACCATGCCTGGCGCGGAGATTCTGACGAGGATTCCGAGGTCAAGGAATATGAGGATATTCCCGGATTCTGCAAGGCAGCCAGCATCGAGGAAGTACGTAAGCACGGGCATGTGCTGACGCCTGGCCGGTATGTGGGCGCGGAAGCGGTGGAGGATGACGGAGTGCCGTTTGACGAAAAGATGACGGTGCTCACTAAGCAGTTGTCGGAGCAGATGGCAGAAGGTGAGAAATTGGATAAAGAAATCAAAAAGAATTTGAATGTACTGGGATACGAGGTTTGAGATGAACAAGAGTTGTAAAGTTGTAGAGGCTGAACGCGTTGCCGAAATTGCTCCTAAACGAGCTAAATTAGTTTTTAGTGTTTTGATTAAAAACTGGCATCACAAAGCGAAAGAGCAAGATGATGACTTTTCTAAATTTGTGTTTGAGTATCTGGCATTTATCGCATTTTTAAGAAAGTATAAATTTATAGAACAAATCAAGGACAGACCTCTTATTCAAAAAATTAAATGTGATATTGCCTTAAAAGAAAAATATATTGATAAAATAAAGACAATACCCTCCTTATCTGCAGATTGGAAATATGTATCTGAAGAACTCAATCGAAAACCCCTTTCAAATGCATCATATAATCAATCGCCAGATGAATTAAAATGGTGGAATTGTTCTTACGAGCATTCAGAAAATCAATCTCAACTAGAGAAGGAGAAAAGAAAGGGTGTTATTCACTCTTTAGAAGATTGGGAAAACATGGTTGAGTTCTGGTATATTGTTAGGAACAACCTTTTCCATGGAGCCAAGGATCCTGAAAATGAGAGAGATCAATTTGCTGTAGAATACGGATATAAGACTTTAAGCGTGTTGGTTCGAGTAATGATTGAAGAAGAGGTAGTGTAGCATGGGGGATGAATGGCGAATGCTCTCATTGCAGGATGCGGGTGTTTCATTAATTGATTGTGACCATAGAACTCCTCCTGCATCAAAGCAAGGTTACCCTTATGTAGCAATCCCGCAAATTAAAAATGGCCAAATAAATTTGAAAGATGTCCGTTATATAAGTCAGGAGCATTTTATCGACTGGACGCGGAAGGCAACTCCAAAACCATTTGACGTGGTTCTCTCACGAAGATGTAATCCTGGGGAAACTGCTTATGTTCCACCTGGGTTGAATTTCGCATTGGGGCAAAACCTTGTATTGTTAAGAGCCGATGGTAGGTATGTGTTCCCCCAATTTCTTCGCTGGCTTGTTCGTGGACCTGATTGGTGGGAACAAATTGGTACATTCATTAACGTCGGTGCAGTGTTTGATAGTTTGAAATGTGCGGACATTCCACAATTTCAGCTTCTTATCCCCCCCCTCCCCGAGCAGCGTGCCATCGCCCATGTCCTCGGCACCCTGGATGACAAAATCGAGCTGAACCGCCGCACCAACGAGACCCTCGAGGCCATGGCCCGAGCATTGTTCAAGTCCTGGTTCGTGGACTTTGACCCTGCCGGACATTAATTGGGGGCGGTGACCGGGGCAGGGTAAGAACTCGTAACGGATTAGTTATTTATTAAAAAGAGGAGAGAATATACCTCCGAGAGTAGTAAAAACAAAATTTATTATCGCGTAGAAAAAAAGATAACCTCCTGATAGCATATGGGCAGGCAAAAATAAACCCTTAACACTAAAAGGAGGTTATCATGAACGAGAATGAAGTTATCAGGTATGAAAAGTTCTGTCAATTTAAAGCCGAGATTCGATCATCAGGGAATTATCTTATAGTAGGAATCGATGTAGCCAAGGATCGGCATCACGCGTTTTTCGGTACCGCTGCCGGCCGCACGCTTTTAAAGCGATTGATCTTTGACAATAACCAGGCCGGGTTTAAGCAGTTAATGACACGGGCCTCACAGCTTCAGATCGCGCATGGACTCAGCAGGGTCGTATACGGATTGGAGCCGACCGGAAATTATCACAAGCCGTTGTCGAGCTGGCTGCTTGAGCAGGATCAAATGCTCATATTGGT